>JBFHFG010000151.1:0-6858 GCA_041583815.1 Halovulum sp. | reverse complement strand
TGCCAGGACAGTCAGCTGGCATGTGAATGCCTTGGTCGATGCGACGCCGACCTCGACCCCCGCATGGATAGGGAACACCAGGTCCGACTCGCGGGCGATTGAGCTTTCGGGCACGTTGACCACTGCCGCGATCGCCGTTGCCTTGCCCTGCATGTAGCGCAGCGCGGCCAGCGTATCGGCGGTCTCACCGGACTGGCTGACGAAAACCGCCAGCGTCCGGGGCGCGACAGGTGGTTCGCGATAGCGGAACTCGGACGCCACCTCGATCTCGACTGGGATCCGGGCCAGTTGTTCGAACCAGTACTTCGCGACATGGCAGGCAAGGTAAGCGGTGCCGCAGGCGACCATCACTACGCGGTCGAAGCCGGTGAAGTCGATCTCCATGCCCGGCAGCGCTACCGCGGCGCGGTCGGCGGCGGTGTACTGTGACAACGCGTAGGACATGACCGTCGGCTGCTCGTGGATCTCTTTCGCCATGAAGTGCTTGTGCACGCCCTTGTCGGCATAGGCGTTGGCGGCGGCGACCATGGTGCGCGGCCGCTCGACTGGCGTGTTGGCCGCGTCGTAAACCTGCATACCCTCGCGCCGGACCACGGCCCAGTCGCCTTCTTCCAGATATGTCAGGTCTCGTGTCAGCGGCGCCAGTGCCACCGCGTCCGAGCCGACGAACATCTCGCCGTGGCCATGCCCCAGCGCCAGTGGCGACCCGCGCCGCGCGGCGATCAGCAGATCCTCCTCCCCCTCGAAGAGGAACAGAAGCGCAAAGGCCCCGTCCAGTTGCGCCAGCGTCGCCTTGGCCGCATCGACCGGCGTGTGACCTTTGCGGATCTCGCGCGCGGCCAGGTGCGCGACGGCCTCGGTATCTGTGTCGGTGTCGAAGGTGATACCTTCGGCCTCGAGTTCGGCGCGCAGGTCGCGGAAATTCTCGATGATGCCATTGTGCACGACCGCGACCGGGCCCGAGCGGTGGGGGTGCGCATTCGCCTCGGTCGGGGCGCCGTGGGTCGCCCAGCGGGTGTGGCCGATGCCCGCGTGCCCGCGGATCGGGTCGCGCACCAGCAGGTCCGACAGGGACGACAGCTTGCCCGAGGCGCGGCGCCGCTCCAGCCGGCCCTCGTGGACTGTGGCGATGCCCGCGCTGTCATAGCCGCGGTATTCCAACCGCCGCAGCGCGTCCAGGATCAGGGGTGCCACCTCGTGCTCGCCCAGGATGCCGACAATCCCGCACATCAGGCTTTTCCTTTCTGCTTGAGCGCCTTGAGACGCTCTACCATCCGCGCGCCGAGGCCCGGCTTGTTGACCTGGCGCGCCCGCGCGATGGCCAGATCCCCCGCGCCGACATTCGACGTTACCACGGAACCCGATGCCACGTAGCCGCCATCGGCGATGCTGACCGGTGCGACCAGCGCGCTGTTCGAACCGATGAAGGCGCCCGCGCCAATCTCGGTCCGGTGCTTGAAAACGCCGTCGTAATTGCAGGTGATCGTCCCCGCGCCGATATTGGCCCCCGCGCCGACCGAGGCGTCACCGATATAGGTCAGGTGGTTCACCTTGGCGCCCTGGGCGATCTCGGCGGCCTTCACCTCGACGAAGTTGCCGATCCGCGCCCGCGGGCCGACCGTGGCGCCGGGGCGCAGCCGGGCGTAGGGGCCGACAATGGCGTCGCGGTCGACGCTGGCCCCTTCAAGATGGCTGTAGGCACGGATCCGCGCGCCGTCGGCAACCGTGACACCGGGACCAAACGTCACGAAAGGTTCAATGGTCACGTCCCGGCCGATCTGCGTGTCATGGGCGAAGAACACGGTATCGGGGGCGGTAAGCGTCGCGCCGCCCGTCATTGCGGCGCCGCGCGCCCCAGCCTGGAAAATCGCCTCGGCCGCCGCCAGCTCTGCGCGGGAGTTCACCCCCAGCGTTTCGGCTTCGTCGCAGGTTACGGCGCGGCAGGACAGGCCCCGCGCACGTGCGATCGCAACGATATCTGTCAGGTAGTACTCGCCCTTGGCGTTGTCGTTGCCGACCGCGGCTACCAGAGAGAACAGCGTCTGCGCATCTGCACAGACCACGCCGGAGTTGCATAGGGTGATGGTCCGCTGCGCTTCCGAAGCGTCCTTGTGCTCGACAATCGCTTCCAGCGTACCGTCCGTGCCGGTGATCAGGCGGCCATAGCCGGTCGGGTCGGCAGCCTCGAATCCCAACACAACGACCGCCGTACCGTCGGCCCGCGCGGCCTGCATGGCCTGCAACGTCTCGGGGCGCACGAACGGGGTGTCACCGTAAAGAACCAACGCGTCGCCGGTGAACCCCTCAAGCGCCGGGCGCGCCTGGGCCACGGCGTGGGCGGTGCCCAGACGCTCGGTCTGCAGGGCGGTTTCGGCCTTCGGGTCCATCGCCTGTGCCGCCTCGGCCACGGCTTCGGACCCGTTGCCCACCACGATCACCGTGCGCGACGGATCCAACGCGGCGGCCGCGCGCATTACGTGATGCAGCAGGGGCGCGTGCGCAACCTCGTGCAGGACCTTGGGCCGGTCCGAGGCCATGCGGGTTCCCTGGCCGGCCGCCAGAACGATGATCGCGGTGGTCATACTGCCCAATCCTGTCCTTGTTTCAGGCCTCATAGCAGGCCGTCCGCAGGGCGCAAAGCGATGCGGCATCAGAAAAGGTTTCAGCGCGTTTCCCGCTGTGGCATTGACGGGAAAAAGGGGGCGCGATGCGCACGGCGATCTTCGATCTGGACGGCACACTGGCCGATACTTCGGCCGACCTGATCGCGGCGGCGAACGGGGCCTTTCCCGCGCCGCTGCTGGATCCGGTGGCCGATCGGGCCGTCGCGTTCCAGGGCGGGCGCGCGATGCTGCGCATGGGCCACGTGCGCAGCGGTACACCGGACGCAGACATCGAGGCGCTGATCGACGCGGCCCTGCCGGAATTCCTTTCCCGCTACGAGGCGGGGATCGACACCAACACCCGGCTTTACGACGGGGTCCTGCAAGCGCTGGACATGCTGGCGGTGCAGGGCTGGCTGCTGGGCGTATGCACCAACAAGCCCGCCGGGTTGGCCGAGATCCTGCTGACCCGGCTTGGCATTCGCGACCGGTTCGCCGCCATGCTGGGCGCCGACAGCCTGCCGGTGCGCAAGCCCGACCCCCGGCACCTGACCGAAACCATCACCCGCGCCGGTGGCACTGCCGACCGCGCTGTACTTGTCGGCGATACCGAGACGGACGCTCTGGCCGCGCGCAACGCCGGCGTGCCGTGCGTCCTGGTCGGGTTCGGTCCCGAGGGGGCGGCCGTGGCGCGGTTGGCGCCGGCGGCAGTGCTGAAACACTACGATGACCTACCGGCGATGCTGTCTCGGCTGGTCGGCTGATCTTTTCCAACGCATCGATGGGTGTCGGGGCGCTGGACTATTGTATTGTTCGGCGCGGTACGAGGCAGATCTATAAGTTCAGCTAATATAGAAATCGGATAATAAATTAACTGCGCGCGGGTTTTCCCTGTTGGTCGTGGGGTATGGCTTATAGTCTTTGAGCTGCAGGACACTGCCAACAGGGATCATGAACATGCTTGCACTCAAAAAGACGGCCATAATGGCTGCGGTGCTTGTGACCGCGACGACGGCACAGGCTCAGGACACCACCTACAAGGTCGCGCTTGACGGCACCTTCGCTCCCCACGCCATGCCCAAGCTGGGCGGCGGGATCGAGGGGTTCAACGTCGATCTGGCAAACATCATCGGCGAACGATTGGGCGCCAAGATGGACATCGTCGCGACCCAGTTCTCGGGCATTCTGCCAGGGCTTCAGGCGGGCACCTACGACTTTGTCGTGGCGCCCACCACGATCACCGAGGAACGGGCGGCGAACGTGCTGTTCTCGGAAGGTTACCTGAACACCGACTTCCAGTTCGTTGTCGCCAACGACGCGCCCGAGGTCACCGACATGGATGGCTTTTCCGGCAAGGTTATCGCGGTCAACAAGGGCTCGGTCTATGACAGCTGGGCGCGCGATCTGGCTGACGAGATCGGCTGGACCGTGGAAAGCTACGGCACGAACACCGACGCGGTGCAGGCTGTCGTTTCGGGCCGGGCCTTTGCCAACGTGGCCGGCAGCACCGTTTCGGCCTGGGCTGCAAAGCAAAACCCGAACGTGAAGCTCAGCTACCTGTTCTCGACCGGAAAGGTCTGGGGCATGCCGTTCCGCAAGGGCGACGAGGACCTGCGCGCCACTGTCGAAACGGTGATCGAGTGCATGAAGATCGACGGCACCATCGCCGAGCTGCACGAGAAATGGTTCGGCACCGCGCCTGCCGAAGGCTCTGCCGCGGTCACCCCGGTTGCCGGTTTCGGCGAACCCGACTTCGAAGGCTATGTCGATGACGGTCACGAGCCGTCCTGCTGAGGCACTGCGGCCCGGTCCCCTGCGCCTGTTTCGCGCCGGGGGCCGCGCCCGAACCGGAAGGAGCCACGGCATGACCGAGCCCCGCGCCGCCGAACTGGCGGCCGCCCCGGTGGCCCCCGCCAAGGGGCGCCGTCTGCCCGCGCTTGAAGTCGCGGCCTTGCACAAATCCTACGGCGACACGCAGGTTCTGAGCGGCATCAACCTCAAGGTCGCGCCAAGCGAACTGGTCTTCGTTCTCGGCCCTTCGGGCAGCGGCAAGTCCACCATGCTGCGCTGCTGCAATCGGCTGGAGGAGCCGGATTCAGGCGAGATCCTGCTGAAAGGCACTCGTGTGACCGGGCCGGGCGTGAACCTGAACCAGATCCGCCAGCGCATCGGGATGGTGTTCCAGGCGTTCAACCTCTACCCGCACCTGAGTGCGCTGAAGAACGTGGCTCTGGCGCTGCGCAAGGTGCGCGGCATGTCCCGCGCCGAGGCCGAAGCCCGCGCTATCGAGGCGTTGACCCAGGTGGGGCTTGCGGACAAGGCAGGGAACCATCCGTCGGCCCTGTCCGGTGGGCAACAGCAGCGTGTTGCCATCGCCCGCGCCCTGGCGCTGGAACCCGAGGTGATGCTGTTCGACGAGCCGACCTCGGCGCTGGACCCCGAGCTCGTGGGTGACGTGCTGGCGGTGATGCGTGACATGAAGTCCGCGGGCATGACCATGCTGGTCGTCAGCCACGAGATGAAGTTCGCGCAGGAGGCGGCCGACCGGGTGATCTTCATGGACGGCGGACACATCATCGAGCAGGGCCCGCCCGAACAGATCTTCGGTTCGCCCAGCCACGAGCGCACGCAGGCTTTCCTGTCGCGCGTGACCGGGGGCTGAAATGACCCAGCTGGAACGGTTCCTCGACACGTTCTTCAACGCCGCCGTGCTTGAGAAATACGCCCCCGCGATCCTGCAGGGGGTGTGGGTGACGATCGAACTGTCGATACTGATCGTGCTGTCGGGCATTGCGCTTGGTGGGGCTCTGGCCTGCCTGCGCGCCTATCGCGTGCGGTTTCTGTCGTTCTGCATCGTGATCTTCGCCGACATCTTCCGCGCATTGCCGCCGCTGGTGCTGATCCTGATCGTCTATTTCGGTCTGCCGAACGCGGGGATCTTCCTGTCCAGTTTCGTCGTGCTCTACGCGATCCTGACGCTGATCCTGGCCGCCTTCGCCGAAGAGATCATCTGGGCGGGCATCACCTCGGTCCCGAAAGGGCAATGGGAGGCCGCGCGCTCGACCGGGCTGGGCTTTACGCAGGCGCTGGTCTGGGTGGTGCTGCCGCAGGCGGTCCGGCTGGCGATTCCGCCGCTTACGAACCGCGCCATCGCGATCACCACGATGACCGCGCTGGGCACGGTGATCGGGGTGCCGGATATCCTGAACCAGGCAACGACGGCGCAAAGCTTCTCGGGCAATGCCTCGCCGCTGATGCTGGCTGCGGTCGCCTACGTGCTGCTGTTCATGCCGTTCGTGGTGCTGTCGCGCTGGCTGGAAAGCCGGTTCGCTTGGCGGAAGGTGTAGGTCATGGACAAGTTTGCCGAACAGTTCCTGAACCTGGAAATCATGGCCGCCGCCTGGCCGACGGTCGTCCAGGGGCTTTGGGTCACGCTGCTGATCTGCGCCGTGGTGATTCCCATGGGCATGGTCGGGGGGCTGCTGGCGGCGCTTGGCGCGCTGTCGCCGACACGCGCGGTTCGCTGGCCGGTCATCGCTTTCGTCGACTTCTTCCGCGCGATCCCGCCGCTGGTCCTGCTGATCTTCGTCTATGCCGGACTGCCGTTCGCCGGGCTGGACATCAGCCCGTTCACCGCTGTTGCGGTCGCGTTTTTCCTGAACAATTCCGCCTATTACGGGGAAATCTTCAGGGCCGGTCTGCTGTCTGTCGGCACCGGCCAGACCGAAGCCGCCCGTTCGACCGGGCTGACGGCCGGGCAGTCCCTTGTCCATGTCGTGCTGCCGCAGGCAGTGCGCAACGTGCTGCCCGACCTGATCTCGAACACGGTCGAGGTGGTCAAGCTGACCTCGCTCGCGTCGGTCGTGTCGCTGGGCGAGATGCTGCACCAGGCGGACCTGGCGCGCTCGGTCACCTACAACGCCTCGCCCATCGTACTGGCGGCGGGGATCTACCTGGCAATCCTGTGGCCCTGCGTCCGGCTGATCAGCCGGTTCGAGCGCCGCATCGCAACATAAGTTATCGGAGGAATAAAATGCGGGAAATCGTGATCGGAGGCGCGCAGATGGGCCCGATTCAGCGGGCCGACAGCCGCGACGCAGTGGTCGCGCGGATGATCGCCCTGCTGGAACAGGCCGCCACGCAGGGCTGCGACCTGGTGGTCTATCCCGAGCTGTGTCTGACCACCTTCTTCCCTCGCTGGATGATGGAGGACCAGGCCGAGGTCGACGAATGGTTCGAGCGTGAGATGCCGAAC
>JBFHFG010000150.1:0-6909 GCA_041583815.1 Halovulum sp. | reverse complement strand
TCGTCGCGACCATCGAGGACCAGGGCTACGAGGTGCCGGACGGCGACCAGCCGCAGCGCCTGCCCCTCGCCTGAGTCGTCCGCCTGATCGGAACCCCCCATGGCCACCGCCACCCGCACCGAGCGCACCCACGCCGATGGGAAAACGGTCGAGGCCGCCGAACCCGAAGCGGCGCTCAACAAAGCCGATCGGAAAGTGACCATCGAGCGCCCCGCGGGTGAGCCCGAGTTTACCTTCAACCGCGCTGAGCCGAGCATCCGCTATGAGCCCAACGAGCCGAACATCCAGTTCGCCATGGACGACGAGCCGGCCGTCGAGATCACGCAGGTGGGCGAGCCGAAGGTGACGATCCGCGGATCGGAAGCGGAGGGCGACCAGACGGACCGCGCCGAAGCCGGTCAAGAGTAGAATGGCGAACAGCAACAACTGGCCGACGGCGCGCAAACCGATCCTCGGGCCGAGGGCCAGGTCGCCGGTACCGGGGAACCGGATGCGGACGCGGGGCAGGACCTCGCGTCAGACGAACAGCCTGTCGCGCGGGACTCGCAGGCCGCCGAAGGCGTGCAGATGCAGGGCGAAGCGCCGCAGCAAACGCGGACCGGGCCAGAAACCACCCAGGCCGAAGCGGCCGAGGACGGGCAGGACATGAGCGAACCGGTCGATACGGCCGCCAGTACGGATGACATCATGTCCGTGATCGTCAACGAGTTGGTCGGCGCCGACGTTACCACCGCGAACGGCGAGGAAATGGGTGACGTGGACCGTGTCGTGACGCTGGAAGGAACCACCTACATCGTGGTTGAGCACGGTGGGTTCCTCGGCCTCGGCGACAGCGAAGTCGCGCTGGATGCCGAGCGTGTCGCCTTCGATGGTGAGGATGTGGTCGTTCAGGGCATCACTGACAATGAACTCGAAAATATGCCCGAGTTGGACATGACCAACGATCAGCGCGTGGCGTCGGATCGGACGCTTCAGCTACTGGAGGCTCGGCAGTAAGTCTCCCAGGTGATTCTGCTCGACGCCCCGCCGGGAAACCTGGCGGGGCCTTTGGGCTGGTCAGGATGCTCTTGGCACCTGAATTCCAAGTCGTTCCAAACAGAAAACAAGGTCCCGGTCCGCGAACGGCTTTCGCAGGACGACGCAGCAACCAAGCTTGTCGGCTGCCGCCACCTCGCTGCGCCCCGTCGCGAAAACGATGGGAAGGTCCGGTCTTTCCCCGCGCGCCTCTCGGGCGACTTCCTCGCCCGACATGTCGGGAAGCCCGATATCCACGAACAGTGCGTCGAAGGACCCGGCCCGCAATGTCTTGAGGGCCTCGATCCCCGAGGACGCTTCGGATACCTCGGCGCCAAAGCCACGCAGAATATCGACCACGTCGATGCGGATGAGCGCGTCGTCTTCACAGACCAGGATCCGCGGCGCAGGACGCGCGGACGCGTCCTGCGAAGGGGATGGTTCAGTGTCATCAATCGCGGCCGCGTCGAGGGCTTCGCGCACCTTGCGGGCAAGCGCGCCCCTGGAGAAAGGCTTGGCCAGGAACCGGACGCCCTCGTCCACCTGGCCATCGCGGACGATCGCATCGCGCGAGTATCCGGAAATGTAGAGAATGGGCAGCCCCGGATCGGTTTCGCGCATGATGCGCACCATCTCGGCACTGGTCATCTCGCCGGGCATCACCACGTCGGAGATGACCATATCGGGGGCTGGACCCTGTCGCGCGACAGCCAGCGCCGTCGAAGGGTCCCCGGCCGTTCGGACCGAGTATCCAAGATCGGCGAGCATCGCGACGGTCGCGTCCCGCACCTCGACATCGTCCTCGACCAGAAGCAACGTCTCGTGCCCGTGCGGCTCCGCCCCGAACGTGCGCTGTCTGAGGGGTTCGGCAGCGCTTTCGGCTTTGGGCAGAACCAGACTGACCTCTGTCCCGGCACCGGGGCTGCTCTTGATTGTTACGCGCCCCCCCGATTGGCGCACGAAACCGTAAACCGTGGATAGCCCGAGCCCAGTGCCCCTGCCGACCGGCTTGGTGGTAAAGAAGGGCTCGAATACCCTTTCCAGCGTTTCCGGGGGCATCCCTGGGCCGTTGTCCACGACCTTCAACTCCACGAACTCGCCAGGAGACATCTCGGCGTCGCCGGCGAGGTCCTTCGAGCTCAACCTGAGGTTCGACAATTCCACCCGGATAGCGCCCCGTCCTTCCATGGCGTCGCGCGCGTTGATCACAAGGTTGAGGACGGCGTTCTCGGTGCTTGCCGCATCGACATAGGCCGGCCAGAGATCGTCGGGCGCGTCTATCTTGAGGTCAACGGCGCCACCGACCGCAGAATAGATGATGTCGCCGATTTCCTGAAGCAGATCCTTGAGGTCGAGGGGTTTCGGCTGCAACGGCTGGCGCCGGCTGAAGGCGAGCAACTGCGACGAAAGACCGGCCGCGCGGTCCACCGCACGCATGGCGGCTGCCAGACGATCCCGGCCCGGCGAATCTTCCGGCAGTTCGCGGTTGGCCATCGTCAGGCTGCCCATCATCGTCTGGAGCAGGTTGTTGAAATCGTGGGCGATACCACCCGCCAAGTTGCCGATCGCTTCCATCCGCTGGCTTTCGCGCAAACGGGCATGGACCTCCTCAAGCTCGCGATTGCGCTTTTCGACCCGCGCCTCGAGAGTTGCGTTCAGATCCTCCAGTTGCCGCGACAACTCTGTCTGGTCGTGGACGTCTGCGTTGGAGCCGAGCCATCCTGTGATCTCGTCATCCGCGCCCCGGATCGGCGTGGCGCGCACGATATGCCAGCGATACAGGCCATCTGCCCGCCTGATGCGGAACTGGGATTCGTAGCTGTCCCCGGCGACCAGCGCCCGTTCCCAGACTTCAGATACGCGCGCCCGGTCCTCCGGGTGAACAACCGTTGGCCAGGCGTCCCCTTCCAGGCTGCCAGCAGGCAAGCCGGTATAGCTGTAGATCTGGTCCGCCAGCCAATCGAGCGTCCCGTCCGGCCGCGCAGTCCAGACGTGCACCGGCATGGTGTGCGCCATCGTGCGAAACCGTTCTTCTGCTTCCTTCAGGCTGACTTCTGCGGCCTTTTGTGCGGTGACATCGTGCCCCTGCACGAAAATCCCGATGGTATCGCCTTTGGGACCCTTGATAGGCTGGTACACGAAGTCGACATAGACCCGCTCCGGGGGGTCTCCCTCTTCTCGCTGAAGCAGGATGTCTGCCCCCGAAAGCGCAATCGGTTTGCCGCTTTCGTACACCTGATCCAGAAGTTCGAAGAAGCCCTGTCCTTCCACTTCGGGCAATGCGGCGCGTACCGTCTGGCCGATCAGTTCGCGCCGTCCTACCAGCTGCAGATAGGCGCCATTGGCGATCCGGAACACGTGCTCCGGTCCCGTCAGGATCGCCATGAAACTCGGAGCCTGGTCGAAGATCATCTGGAAGAAGTCCGACGCGGCATCCAGTTCCAGGTTCTGCTGAGTAACCTCATGCGCGCGGCGCAGCATCTCGGCCTGGGCCTGCGGTAGCGGAGACGCTGCCTCAGTCCCGGCAACCAGTCCGGTGACATCCTGCGTGTGCTGCAGGATGTAGTCGATCTCGCCGCCATCTCCGCAGATCGGCGTGTGCGTCGCGCTCCAGTACCGCATCTCTTCGACACCGCCCGCGCCGACGATCGGATAGGGGATCAGGGGCAGGTGATCGGCGGCACCGTTCTCGATGACCCGCCTGAAGGATGCCCGCAACATGCGGCCGGACTCGCTGTCGGGGTCCGACGGGAACGCATCAGTGATGATCTCGCCCACGATGTCATCCCGATCGCGGCCCGTCGCCTGCATGTATGCATCGTTCGCCCAAAGAATTCTCAGGTCGCGACCGAGGAGAACGAAAGGCGAGGGAGCAGCGAGGAAGAGCTTCTCGAAATCGTGGTTCATCGCAATTCAGACAGGAGATGGCGCCAGGACCGGCGATTACATTTGAGGATAGTGCGCCGGCCCGATTTTCCAAGGCGCGAAGGAACTGAAGGCCTCGGGCCCCTTGCGCAGCGGGCGGGCTTACGGTCGCCCGAACCCACGCCGCCACCTTGCCCGCTGTCCATCCGATTGCAGAAGGATGGCTAAAGCCGGTTTCGCGCTTCTGCGGTTTCAGATCGTGGTCGCTGAGCGCGATACTGAGAGTACCACTGCACTGATCCGCGAGGCGTGGCTGATCGAGGGGGATCAGTCAGATGGTGCTCTTGCATTCGACGTCGTGCGTCAGGAAGTCGAGCATTTCGGGAGGCGCGACGTTTAGGTTAACAACGCGGCAACTTAAACGATCGTTGCGTGTTGAAATGGACGCCGACATAGTGCGCCACGTGGTCGAGAGCACCATCATGACGGCAACGTACTGTATTCAAACAGCGCTCGGCACCTTGAGAAATCCGTGAAAGCATTCGACTGGTACTGGAGATCAAGGTGTCACCCTGGCGGCGGCGAACTGGCCCAATCCATATTGGGCAGGCCGATTTTAGTCGGCAGCAAGATGACATCGTCCGCCCGGAAGTCTGGAACAATACCGTCAGACCTGGTCCATGACCCATTCCCGAAACGCCTTGACCCGGGGCAGGTCGGTCTTGTCCCAGGGGGTGACGAGGTAGTATCCGCCGGGGCTGACGACGCGTACGGGGAAGGGCGCGGTGAGGCTCCCGTTGGCGATGTCGTCTTCGGCCAGGTAGCTTGGCAGAAGACCTACGCCCAGCCCAGACTTAGCCGCCTGGAGGACCATGTAGAAATGTTCCAGCCGCAGAGGTTTGTCATAGCCGTCAGTGCTGGCCCCCACCGCCTGTAGCCAGTGGGCCCAGGTGCCCGGACGCGTGGAATGGGCGATCAGGTTGTGCCGGCGCAGCTGGCCATAGTCGGTCAGCGGGTAGGGGCCATCCATGATGCGGGGGCTGCAGACCACCTTGAGTTCTTCGGACATCAGCGGTTCGGCGCGGGCGCCGGGCCAGTCGCCGTAGCCGAAGCGGACCGCAACATCGATCCGTTCGGTGGAGAAATCCAGTTCGCCGTCGCTGCTGGTGATGTCGACCGTTAGTTCCGGATGCAGTTGCATGAACGAGGCTAGCCGCGGCAGGAGCCACTTGGTCCCGAAGGTAGGCAGCATCCCGATGCTCAGGGTGCCGCGGCCCGCCCTGGTGTTCACCAGCTCGCGCGAGGCGACCTCGAGGATGTCCATCGCCTTGGAGATCTTTTCGGAGTAGTAGACCCCATCTCCCGTAAGCTTGATCTGGCGGCCTGCCCGCTCAAACAGCTGTAGCTCAAGATGTTCCTCCAGCCCCTTGATCATGCGGCTGACCGCGCTTTGGGTGACGTTCAGCTCATCCGCGGCATTGGTAAAGCTGCCGTGTCGGGAGACGGCCTCGAAGGTGCGTAGAGCGTTGAGAGAGGGCAGAGTTCGGCTCATAGAACATTCCAAAAACTCATTGATCCCCCAGAATTACGCAGGTTGATGCGGAGGTCAATTCCGGTTGAGAATTGCAGCGACGAAACTGCCGCCAGTCCGGCCAATCCAGGGATTTATCGTGAACCTGAGCAAGATCTCGTATGACCTGACGGCGGTGACAATGGGTATCCACGCCCTGGAACGCCAGCGGAATGATGGGAATAGTCTGCTCGACGGCGAGGGGTTGGTGCCGATCTATACCGGCGGTGACCTTGTCACCCCGCGCCCCTATGGCGACTGGGAAAGCCCGAAGCAGGACCTCAAGCAATTGCGGGCCGCGCTGGAGTCGGTCGTCCCGGGTGAAAGACGTACATTCCTTGAGGGAATGATCGCCTCGCTATTGCTGGCCGTGCGGCTTTTTTCCGGGGGCAGTCCGACCTACGAGCAAAAGGTGATCGACCTGGTCGGGGCGGCCCGCGGTCACGAAGATGCCGGAATGATCGCCGGGTCCCGAGACCGGATTGACCGGCTGCTGTCCCGGATGGGGTTTGTCCGTGGCTCGCTGGCGGAAAGGGTCCGCAACTGGGAAGAGGACCGCGCGGTGAGCGACGCCAACCTGTCTGCGGTACTGGACGAGCTGATGGCCGAGGCAAAGAAGCGCACCGACGAGATGATCTTTGACACCGGCGATTTCGAGATGGAAATCCGCCCGGTCCGTGATGTGCCGTATCCGGCCTTGTGCGCATTCGCGGAGCGGCGGGTGGATCTGAATGTCGATCTTCTGCTGTCGCGGTCCGCGCTCAAGCATATGATTTGCCATAACATCTATCCCGGCCACGCCACCCACGCGCTATACGCTCATGCCGAGGTCGTCGCTGGACGGTCCACGTTCGATGCGCTTTTGATTTCGGCGAATGCGCTGACCGGATGCGTGTAGGAGGGCATTGCCGATCAGGGCATCTACCTGATCGACTGGATGGAAGACGAAGACGATGCGCTGGCCGCCGAATTGCGCGGGCTGCGGTCGGCCTGCCAGACCAGCGCGACCTGGGCCTACATGGCCGAGGGGCAACCGGCCGAGCAGACGGTGAAGTACCTGCGCGATACTGCGCTTGGCCAGGACGCCTGGGTCCGGGGCCGGCTGCGCTCGGCGGCGCACCCGTTTAAGGGGCCTTTCGCCGCCTCTTTCTGGGCCGGCAACGAGGTGGTTCGCCGGGTCCGGGAGCGGGTGCCTGACGCCAATCGCCCAGATTTCATCCGCTACCTCTACGGGCGCGCGCACAGCCCGCAGAGCCTGGAAATGTACCAGGCCACTTAACCACTGGAGAATTCCATGAAGACTGTGAAACGTGGCGTCGGCGCCATCGGCGGGCCTGCCGGTGGCTGCCTGAGCCGTGCCGATCATGATGCCGCCGGGTTGCTGCCTGTAACTCAATCCATTTCGGAGGTGGGCGCATGACGGGCCTCGTGGACGATTATCTGGCTCACCGGTTCAAATG
>JBFHFG010000149.1:0-6931 GCA_041583815.1 Halovulum sp. | reverse complement strand
GCGACCGCCATCGACCGGGTCAGCTGGTCCACCGCCGCCGATGCCACGGAATAGGCCATCAGCTCGGGCAGGGTGCGCCGGGATGCGATCGAGGTGACGTTGACGATGCTGCCGATGCCCGAGCGGTCGTCGTCGCTGGTCTCGCCCGCCATCTTGATCATCCGCCGCGCGACGGCCTGGCTCAGGTGCAGGGTCGGGCGGACGTTCAGGTCCATCAGCGTCTCAAAAGTGGTGTCCTCGGGGTCCAGCGGGTCGGACTTGCGCACCTCGCGGCTGGCGTTGACAAGGATGTCGATGTGATCGAACTGGTCCACCGTCGCCGCGATCAGGTTGTTGATGGTCAGCTTCTCGCGCAGGTCTCCGGCGAAATGGCTGACATCGCGGTCCGATTTGCGCAGGGTCGATGCCTCGGCTTCCAGGCATTCTTCGTCGTTGCCGGCCATCATCACGCGTGCGCCGTGCAACGAGAATCGTCGGGCAATGGCGAGTCCGACGCCCTTGCCGGCGCCGGTGACGATGACGGTCTTGCCGTCCAGGGATATGGCCATTTGAATGCGGTCCTCTGACTGGCTCGGGCGGGCCTAGCCGCGCCGCGGCTGGCTTGCCGCCAGTATCTTGTATCGCGAATCGCTGACGACGATCTCGCGCTTGCGGAAGTATGCGTCCAGGGTGCGTTCATATGGCAACTGGCGGTTCGCCACCAGCAGCAGCCGTCCCCGGGGCGTCAGCAGCCCGGCGGCAGCGGAAAGAAAGGCCTGCCCCAGCGTGGGGTCCGCGGCCCGGCTGACGTGGAACGGCGGGTTCGACACGATCAGGTCATAACTGCCGCCCTGCCAGCGCGTGGCATCCGCCCAGTGCACCTGGGCGCGCGGGTCGGTGACGTTCAGCCGCGCCGCCTCGGTCGCGGCGTGATCGGCTTCGACCAGATCGCAGCTTTGCAGGTTGGGCGCCTTTTCCAGCAGCGCCTTGCTCAACGCGCCCCATCCCGCGCCCAGGTCGCAGGCCGCGCCCTTGGCGTCGGTCGGAAGATGCTCGATCAGCAGTCTGGTACCAGGATCGACCCGCGCGGCGCTGAACATGCCGGGGGCGGTGATGAACCCGTCTGCGTTGGGTCGGGGTTGCACGGCTTCGGCCCAGGCGGCGACCTCGGGGGGCAGCGTGTCAGGGCGTTGCAGCCAGGCGATCTTGCCATGCGCCTTTGCCGCCACGCCGGTAACCGGCAGCAGCTTGCGCAGATTGCGGATCATCGTGTCCACGCCTTCGGCCTTCTGCCCGTCCAGCAGCAGCCAGCCGCCTGGCGCCAGCGCGCGCAGCGCTGCGGCGATCCGGCCAAGCGCGGCCTCCCGGTCGCGTTGCAGGCAGACCAGGACCATCGCAGCGGCCCCCTCGGGTGCCTCAAGCGCGACGGCGGCGCCGGTCTCGGCGATGCTGTCCCAGGCGGGCCGGAACCCGGTGACATACAGAACGTCGTCCGGAAACGGTGCGCCGGTCAGGGGGCCGGGGGCGTCCAGGACGACCACCGGGCCCGAGGGCAGCGCGAGTCCGGCCTCGAAGGGCAGCGAAATGCGTGCGGTCAGGATGGTGTTACTCTTTTTCCATAGTGCACTGCAGGGGGTGCTGATTGCGCCGCGCGTAATCCATCACCTGCGTGACCTTGGTTTCGGCGATCTCGAACGAGAATACGCCAACCACGGCGACACCTTTCTGGTGCACCGTCAGCATGATCTCCACCGCCTGGGGGTGCGTGATGCCGAAGAAACGTTCCAGCACGTGCACCACGAATTCCATCGGGGTGTAATCGTCGTTCAGCAGCAGAACCTTGTAGAGCGGCGGACGTTGGGTCTTGGGCTTGGTCTTGGTCGCGACGCCGACCTCGCCCTGTCCATCGCCCTTGCCGTCGTCATCTGACGGTCCTGCCATCATGTTGGTTCGCATCGCTCTCCCCAAAGTGCCATCGATGGTCGGGCTTGATTGGGTGTTATATATCGGTGCGGTGTGGCGAGAAAAGGGGCAGTCGCCCATCCGCAAAAGGAAAAGGGGGCCGAAGCCCCCTTCCCGTCATCCGGCGAAGTCAGGGAGGATCAGACGCCGAACGACTTCATGCTTTCGGTCGCGGCCGAAACGCGCTTGTTCAGCGGGGCAGCGACGTCTTTGGCAGCGGACATGAAGATTTCGTTCATTTTGGTGGCCTGGCCGACGAAGCCTTCGAAAGCCGACTGCGCGAAGGCGGTCTGCTTTTCCAGCAGTTCGGTCATGTTCTTGGCCGAGGCCATGTCCTGGGCGGCGGCAACGCTTTCCTCGAATGCTTTCTTCGAGTAGGCCGACACTTCCGAGCCGATGCCTTCGGCCGCCTTGGCGGCGATCTCGGACGACTTGACGATCGCGTCGACGTTTTCCTGACCGAAGGTGCTCATTTCTTCGAAACCTTTGGTCATCTTTTCCATCTGCTCGGTCATGCTTTTCTGGGCCTCTGCGGTGAACTCTTCGACCTTGGCGGTCGCGGCGGTTTTGGTCTGGGTCATTTCGTGGCTCCACGAATGAATGATGTGGTATATTGCAGTGCAACATAGGTGAAATGCTGCACTGCGTCAAGGCCCGGCTCCAAGCGACTATTTTTCCGGCGTTGCATTAAGAACACCCCCTCAGTCTTTGAAATGCAGGGGTTTTCCAGAAGCGTGACTCGTGTTAGCGTCATCGGACAAATACCAAGGGGCGCAAAAAGTCGTCCCAATCGAGGCAGGCACCATCGGCGGAGAATCCGATGCTACATCAGGCAGGACGCGGGCTTTTGCTCGCCGTAGTGGTCGTATTGTGGACCACAGTCGCGCAGGCAGCACCCTACGCGGCGCTCGTGATGGATGCACGTGACGGGCGTGTTCTTCATTCCGAAAACGCTGACACCAGATTGCATCCGGCATCACTGACCAAGATGATGACACTGTATCTGGTGTTCGACGCGGTGAAGAAGGGCAAACTGAGCCTTGATCAGAAAGTTCCCGTGTCACGCTATGCCGCGTCCAAGCCGCCGTCCAAGCTGGGACTGAAGCCGGGTTCGAGCATCGAGCTGCGCTACCTGATCCGCGCCTCTGCGGTGAAGTCTGCCAACGACGCCGCCGCCGTGATGGCCGAAGCGGTCGCCGGCAGCGAATCAGCCTTCGCCAAGCTGATGACCGCGACCGCGCGCGAGATGGGAATGCGGAACACCACGTTCAAGAACGCCTCGGGCCTGACGCAGGAAGGGCACCTGTCCACCGCGCGGGACATGGCGATCCTGGGCCGCCAACTGTTCTATGACTTCCCCGAGTACTACAACCTGTTCAGCCGCCGTTCGACCAGCGCCAAGATCAAGACGGTCTACAACACCAACCGCCGCCTGCTGGACGCCTACGAAGGCGCGGACGGGATCAAGACCGGGTACACCCGCGCGGCCGGGTTCAACCTGGTGTCGTCGGCCAAGCGCGGCGACCGCCGGGTGATCGTTGCGATGTTCGGCGGCTCCAGCTCGGCCGCGCGCAACAAGAAGGTGGCCGAGTTGATGGACCTCGGTCTGAAAAAGATGCCCAGCCGCGTGGCGATCAACCGTCCGCCCCGTATATCGGTGCCCAGCGTCGGATCGGCCACCGTGCAGGTCGCCGCCGTGCGCCAGCTCAAGAAATCGCCGCGTCCGGAAGTGCGCCCGCGCCCCGTCGTGACCACGGCCGCCGCCGATGCCGCGGCCGCCGAAATCGCCCGGTCCGTCGCCAGCGCGATACGCACGGCCGAGCCGCTGCAGACGGCCGTTGCCACCAAGACTGCCCCGGCCGAAGCGATCGAGACTGCATCGGCCTCGGCCACCGCTGGCATTGCGGCTGCCACCGGCCCGGCGCCGGGCAGCCTGGTGCCGGTCGCCATCGCGCCCCCCGCGCGGCCCAGCAACTTGCGTGAAACCGTCCGTGTCGCGCATCATGCGACCACCAAGGGCAATGCGCCGTCGCCTGCCAAGACCGTACGCGTCAGCGATGGTCGCGCCGATACCGGCGGGTCTTGGGTGGTGCAGCTTGGCGGAACCCACAACCGCAGCCAGGCCGAACGCCTGCTGCTGACCACCGCCCTGCAAGAAATGGAAGCGCTCGAAGGTTCCAAGCGCGAGATGAAGCCCGCCGGAAACCCCGGCTGGTATCGCGCCCGCTTTGTCGGTCTCAGCGAAGGGCAGGCCCAGACGGCCTGTGCCCGGCTTGCCGCCCGTCAGACCCCCTGCGAAGTGCTGCAAGGCGGCTGAGACCGCATCTGCCCGGATGCCGATCCCCCCACGGCATCCGGGCAGGATATCCTAGATATCCAGTTCGATATCCGGCAGATCCAGCGCGCGCATCAGCTCGCGCAGTTCCTGGCGCGCGGCGATGTTCGACATTGTCAGCCGACCGCCCCCTGCATCGCCAAGGTCCAGCAGGGTCAGCCCGTGCAGGAACAGTTCACGAAATACCACGCGCTCGGAGAAGCCGGGGACCAGGCGGAACCCGATTCGCTTGGCCAGTTCCTGCAACGCCTTGCCGACCTTGCGTTTGTTGATCGCGTCGGTGGTCGAGACGCGGTTGCGCAGCACCGCCCAGTCCACCGGCTTCAGCCCGGCGCGCGCGCGTAGCTGGCGGGCCTTCCAGACCATCTCGGCATAGATGCTGGGGCCGATCACCTTGCCAGTGGCCGGATCCAGCCGCGCCAGCAGGTCAAAGTCGATCAGGCTGTCGTTGAGCGGGGTTATCAGTGTGTCAGCGGTCGAATGCGCCATCTGCGCGTACCGCGTGTGCGCGCCGGGGCAGTCGATGATGATGAACTGGTTGCCGCGATCCAGGTGTTCCAGCGCGGCCGTAAAGCGCGCCTCTTCCTCGACCTGTGCGGCGCGCTGGCTATCCTCGTCCGACGGGGTCAGCTCGAACGCTTCGGGCATCGGCAGCGCCAGCCCTTCGCGCGCGACATAGGCGTGGCGATTGCGGACATAGGCCATCAGGCTCTGCTGACGCAGATCCATGTCGATGACGCCGACGGTATATCCGGAACGCAAAAGGGCGGTAGTGACGTGCATGGCGGTGGTCGACTTGCCGGACCCGCCTTTCTCGTTCCCAAGAACGATGATGTGCGCCATGCCACCTCGTAGTCTAGGCGCCGCGCACCCGGTTGCGCGCGGCGATGCTTCTCATGAAGGAAGCAAGCCTGGCCGGGGGCGATGCCCCGGCGCTGGCCGATCTCAGAAGCCGAGACCTTCGTATTTCTTCTTGAAGCGCGACACGCGACCGCCGGTGTCCATCAGGCGGGTCGAACCGCCGGTCCACGCGGGGTGCGAGCTGGGATCGATATCCAGGGTCAGCGTGTCGCCCTCGGACCCGTAGGTCGAGCGCATCTGGATAACGGTGCCGTCGGTCATCTTCACGTCGATGACGTGGTAGTTCGGGTGCAGGTCTTTTTTCATCTCAGGTCCTCTGGTCGGGACTGATCCGGTTGCGGCCGCGGTCTGCCGCGCCGGGAACCGGTCGCCCCTTATGTATCGGGATGCCGCGCGATAGCAGGAATATCCTGTTCCCGCAAGGCCGCTCAGCCATCGGTATTGGGCGGTGTGTTCCGCGCGGCCAGCGGGTCGTACATCTTGGTTCCCGACCGTTCCGCCGTGCGGCCCTGCCGTAGCGAGCGCAGGTCGGCGCGGGCCGCTTCGAAGTCGATCTCGGGGACTTTCTCGGCCTGCCGCTCGCGCCGGACCTTGTCGCGGACCTGGCCATAGGCCAGCGCCATGCCGGTCCACGGCAGGCACACTGCGAAAAGGGAATAGACCAGGGCAATCGCCGCAACGACGCCCAGCGTGGTCAGGCTCGGTTCTGCCGTCATGATGATCTGTGCGGGCAGGTGCCCCAGGAAGGCCGAGGGCAGCGCGACCAGCAGGAGGTACAGCAGCACCTGGTGCGGGACATAGCGGCCCAGCCCGTAGATCAGGTCGTGGTTCGGCGAATACTGCACCGCATTGGCCGAGATCGCGGCCATCGGCACGCCGAACACGGCCATGATCACGCCCAGCAGCAGGGTGAAGGCGAAGTTCAGCAGGATGATCGCGGTGCTTCCCTGCGCCTGCAACTGACTCAGCACGAAGGAAGCCGGCGGTCCGTTCGCGCCGACGGTCCGGCCCTCGACCATCATCCGCAACGTCTCGGCGGCGGCGGGGTCCATGACCGGGATCACGATGTAATAGAAGATCGCGCCGATGATCGCGCCGAACAGCAGCAGCAGCAGAAGCTGCAGAAGGAAATAGACGAACAGCATCCGCGCGGATGCGGCCATCAACCCGCTGGCCGTGGGCGCGTCGGTCAGTTTCAGCGCCTGAAGCGCGGCGCGCAGGCCCTGCACCACCAGAAAGGCGTAACCGAACGTCCCCAGAAGGAACATGGTCAGCCCGATCACGTAGGGGTTCTCGGTGGCGAAGAACAGCCCGACCGAGATCAGCACATAGACCGCAAGCACCGGCAGGAAGCGAAGCATCACCTGCGGTGTGATCCAGAGTGCGCGAAGGACAAAGACCGGGATCGACATGACCGGCAGTTTATACCGGATAATGGCGAAAAGTGGACGGAGCACTCGCCTCGTGCACGAAAAAGGGCGGCCCGTGCAGGACCGCCCCGAATTTCACGTAACCTGTGGCCCTCAGGCCTCGGCTTTGTCCCGCAGCGGGCGGTAATTGGTCTTCTCGGCGATACGGGCCGATTTGCCGCGACGCGAGCGCAGGTAATACAGCTTGGCACGACGGACCTTGCCGCGGCGGACCACGGTGATGCTGTCGATATTGGGCGAGTGCAGCGGGAAGATACGCTCGACGCCTTCGCCGAACGAGATCTTGCGCACGGTGAACGACGCACCGATGCCCTTGCCACCCTTGCGGCCGATGCAGACGCCTTCATAGGCCTGCACACGGGTG
>JBFHFG010000148.1:0-6947 GCA_041583815.1 Halovulum sp. | reverse complement strand
TTCTCGTTCCTGGGACTTTACCTTTGCCTGCCGGAATACCGGGGGCAGGGCATCGCCTATTCGCTGTGGGCTCATGCGCTGGCACATGCAGGGAACCGGACGGTCGGGCTCGACGGCGTTCCTGCGCAGGAAGCCAACTATGCGCGGTCCGGTTTTTCGCTGGTCGGGCGAACGCGCCGCCTTGAGGGCATGTTTCCGGTGGTGGCCCTTTCTGCGCATTTGGCCACGGCCGATGACCGCGATGCGTTGGCAAACCTCGATCAGCGGGCCAACGGGTTTGCGCGGACGAAATTCCTGGAAGCATGGACCGCGAACTGCGATTCCCGCAGAACCGTCCTGCTGACCGACGGGAATGACATCGCCGGTTT
This sequence comes from Halovulum sp., assembly GCA_041583815.1. Lineage (GTDB taxonomy): Bacteria > Pseudomonadota > Alphaproteobacteria > Rhodobacterales > Rhodobacteraceae > Halovulum. Next base: position 6,579 of record JBFHFG010000148.1, on the reverse strand, counting down.
CGCCACGGCGCGCATTTGCCGGGAAGGGTGCAAGGTCGGGCCCGTGGTGGCACCGACCGCTGAAAAGGCTTTCGACCTGGCGGTTCAGGCGGCGTCTTCCTTGCAGCAGACGAAAGTCATCCTGGACATCCCTGACAGTAGTGCCGCGTTCGATCGTGTGCTGAGGCGACAGGGGTTTCGAGAGACCTTTGCCACCGCGCGCATGTACCGCGGTGACGTGCCCGGTGCCGGGTCCGACCTGCAGGCGATCGCCACCATGGAACTGGGCTAACCCGCCGGGCAGGCCATGCCACGGCATTGCGCTGCCCGTGATGTCGCAGCGTTCCGGTTCAGCCGGCTTTCCGCAGCTTCCTCTCGGCAACCTCTTCCGCAGTGGGCGTCGGCAGGTCGAAATAATCCATCGTACCCGCATAGCCATCACCGCCCATCCGGCCGACCGCGTCCAGGCGTTCGTGATCCGAATAGTAGGTCGTCGTGTCGATGACATCCTCGCGTACATGGGCCATCACGATACGGCCTAGGATGATCTCCCGCGCCGAGCTGACCTCGATGCCGATGTAGCGGCGGCATTCGAACGCGACGGGGGCTTCTGCAATCCGGGGGCAGGCGACCTGGACGCCGGGCGCCGCCGTCAGCCCGGCCATGGCAAGTTCATCCACGTCCGGCGCAAAGCGCGCCGCCGTATCCGCCATCGCGGGCACGTTCGGGCGATCCACAATGTTGACCGTAAAACACTCCGTCATCCGGATGTTCCACGCGGTATCCTTGAAGCTGCGATCCGGCTTGTTCTCGACCCCCAGCGCGAGGATCGGCGGGTCCGCGGACAGGCAGTTGAAAAAGGAGTATGGCGCGGCGTTTACCACCCCTTCGGGCGAGATCGTCGTCACCCAGGCGATCGGGCGCGGCACGATTGTTCCGATCATGACCTTGTAGGCCTCGCGCGGGGTCAGCGCGGCGAAATCCAGGGCGTGATGAGTCATTGCGCCAGTTCCTTTCCGTAGTGAGACAGGATCGAGCGCACGTTGTCAGGCTCGGGCTTCAGATCGGCGCGTTCGGCAACCGCGCCCAGATGATGTTCCATGATCTTGATGGCTCGGGGCTCGTCGCCCTCGCGGAGCGCGGTGATGATCTGCGAATGTTCGTCCACGGCGCAGTCCGATGAGTGTACCCTGGCGTACATCGACATGATCAGAGAGCACCGCAAGACGACTTCCGAGACATAACGGGCTAGAACGGCGTTGCCGGTCAGCTCGGCCAGCAGCATGTGGAATTCGCCGGCAAGCCGAATCGAAACCGGCCCGTCCTTGCCGCGCACGGCTTCCTCGTTTCGCACATGTGCCTCAAGCTGATCGTATCCACTTCGAGGCATGCGCTTGACAAGCATCCGGATCACTTCGGTTTCCAGGCAGCGCCGGACCTCGAATATCTGCTGCGCCTCTTCCTGAGAAGGCTCTGCCACGAAGGCGCCGCGGTTGCGCCGGGTTACCACAAGCCCTTCATTTTCCAGCCGAACTAGCGCGTGGCGCACGATCGTTCGGCTGACGCCGAACTGCTCGCCAACGGTGTCTTCTGGCAGTCGCATGCCGGGTTTCAACGCCTGCTCGATGATTGCTCGCCGTAGCAGGTCGTAAACCGAGTAGGTCAGGCTGTTCTTGCTCTCGCTCATTTCACTCGCTGCCCATCTATTGCGCATAATTCATGCCGCATACGATTATTCCCGTCAACTGGATACAATTTTCTTGCAAGTTGGAATACACGAGTCCATCACGAATGCATCGTATCCAATCTGGTCGATTCTAAGATACAATCTGCACCAACAGGGACCGAGACAATGAAATCCAGAAATCTCCTTCTCGCCACCGTTGCGCTGGCCACGCTGGCTGGCGTGGCCCAGGCCGAAAACGTGCTCAAATGGGGAGCGAACCGCGACATCGGATCGCTCGATCCCTATTCCTTCGGCGACAGCTTCACGATCAACGTGCTGAACCACGTGTACGAGGGGCTGGTCCGCTACAACAAGGATCTCAAGATCGAGCCCGCGCTGGCCGAAAGCTGGGAGATCCTGGACGACCAGGTGACCTGGCGCTTCAAGCTGCGCGAGGGTGTGACCTTTCACAACGGCAATCCGTTCACCGCCGCCGACGTCGTCGCCTCGCTGGGTCGCGTCAGCCACGAAACGTCGCCGCTGAAGGGTAACCTGCCAGCCTATGTCAGTTCGGCCGTGGTCGATGATCTGACCGTCGACATCACCCTGAACGGCACCTATCCGCTGTTGCTGAACGACCTGACCAACATCCACATCTTCGACGAAGAGTGGATGACCGAGAACGACGCCCTGCTGCCCACCGACATCGGTGCGGGCACTGAAGGCTTTGCCACCTACAACGCGAACGGCACCGGGCCGTTCATCGTGGAAAGCCGCCAGCCGGACGCAAAGACGGTCTTCGTTGTCAATCCTGACTGGTGGGACGAGCCGCAGCACAATCTCGACCGGATCGAGCTGAGCCCCGTCACGTCGGCAGCCACCCGCGTCGCGGCCCTGCTGTCTGGCGAAATCAACTTCACCAATGATGCCCCCGTACAGGATTTGCCGCGCCTAGAGGCGGCACCGAATGTCGAGGTTCTGGAAGGCGTCGACCTGCGCACGGTGATGATCGGCTTTCCGTTCCGCGAGACTCTGACCACCGGCGAGCCAAATCCGTTCGTCGACGTGAAGGTGCGCGAAGCTGTCTACAAGGCGATCGACCTGGACCTGCTCCACCAGAAAGTCATGCGCGGAAAATCCCGCATCGCGGGCGCGACGATCGCCCCGCCGATCCCCGGCTACTCGGAAGAACTGGACGTCTTGCCCGAACATGACCCCGAGGCCGCCAAGGCGCTGCTGGCCGAGGCCGGTGTCCCCGAAGGGCTGGAGTTCGAGTTCAACTGCCTGTCCGACGGGTTGGTAAACGAGGAGCAGTTCTGTCAGGCCATCGCCTCGATGTGGAGCCGTATCGGCCTTTCACCGAAACTGGACGTCGCGCCGCGCGCGGTGCAATCGCCCAAGCGGACCACCGGCAAGACAGATGTCTATACGCTGGGCTGGGCCACCTTGCCGATGCTGGACGCCTATTCGCCGTTGATCCAGATCTTCCACAGCAAGGAAGGCAATTCCGGCGTGTTCAACTGGGGGGGCTGGTCCTACCCGGAACTGGACGCACTGGTTCAGGCCGCGGGCAGCGAGCTGGATCTCGAGACGCGCCTGTCGCTGGAAACCCAGGCGCTGCAGATCGTGAAGGACGAGCACATCATGATCCCGCTGCACCAGCAGCCGATGGCATGGGCCGTGACCGATCAGGTCGCCGACATGCCGCTGTTCCCGGACAACAAGCCGCGCTTGTGGTTCGCCAAGGTCGCTTCCGACAGTTGATCCTTCCAGCCGGGCCCCGCGCGGGCCCGGCGATTTCCGCACTGCAGGAGACCCGCGATGCTCGCCTTTCTCATCAAGCGGACCGCAAACGCTGCTTTCGTCATGCTGGCCGTGGCGCTGCTGGCCTTCCTGATCTTCCGGTTCTTCGGCGACCCGGTCGAGATGATGGTGAACGAGCAGGCCACCCAGCAGGACCGCGCCGAACTGCGCGAACGGCTGGGACTGAACGACGGGTTCGTGACCCAGTACACCCGCTTCGTCACCAATGCCGTGCAGGGTGAGTTCGGGATCTCCTACCGGAACCAGCAGGACGTGATGGTTCTGATAAAGGAGCGCTTCCCGGCCACCTTCGAACTGGTACTGGTGGCGACGATCATCTCGCTGGTCGTGGGGATTCCGCTGGGAGTCATCACAGCCGTCCACCGGGATAGTCGGTTGGCGGATGCTTTACAGCTTGGCTCCATCGTCGGGGTGTCGCTGCCCAGTTTCGTCGTGGGGATCCTGCTGATCCTCGCCTTTTCGGTCACGCTTGGCTGGTTGCCGGCCTTCGGGCGGGGCGTAACCGTGGACATCGGCTGGTGGTCGACCGGACTTCTGACGCCGTCCGGCCGCGCCGCGCTCGTACTCCCGGCGGTGTCGCTGTCCACCTTCCAGATCACGCTGGTCATGCGGCTGGTCCGGGCCGAGATGCTCGAGACGCTGCGCACCGACTACGTCAAGTTCGCCCGTGCCCGCGGCGTTCCGGCAGGGCGCGTCCACTGGCGCCACGCGCTGCGCAATTGTCTGATGCCTGTCATCACCCTGACCGGGATGCAGATCGGCAACCTGATTGCCTTCGCGCTGGTGACCGAGACCGTCTTTCAGTGGCCGGGAATGGGCCTGTTGTTCATCCAGGCCGTGACCTTCGTCGATATCCCCGTGATGGCCGCTTACTTGATGCTGGTTTCCTTGATTTTCGTTGTGCTGAACACGCTCGTCGACATCACCTACGCCTGGGTCGATCCCCGTCTTCGCGATGACACCGCCCGCGCCGGAGGTTCCAATGGCTGAGACCGCTGCCCCCATGACCCAGGCCCGCACGGATCCGCAGCCGAAAGCTTCGCGCCTGAGACGGATGCGCGACAGCGACCTGTGGCATTCGTTCAAAAGCCACCCCAGCGCGGTTTTCGCCGCAGTGCTGCTGGCAATCGTCGCCATCACCGCGCTGCTGGCACCGCTGATTACCCCGCAGAACCCCTATGACCTCGCCGCGCTGGAGCTCTGGAATGCCGAGATCCCGCCGATCTGGGCCGCCGAGGGCCAGTGGCCCTATGTGCTGGGCACCGACACGCAAGGCCGGGACATCCTGTCGGCGATCCTCTACGGATCGCGCATTTCGCTGATCATCGGCTTTGCGTCGGTGATGGTGGCGCTTGGTGTCGGGCTGACACTTGGCTTGATCTCGGGCTATTTCGGCGGCTGGATCGACAACGTCATCATGCGCATCGGCGACGTGCTACTGTCGATGCCGTTCATCCTGATCGCGATCCTGATCACGGCCATCGCCACGGCGTCGCTGCCGACTGGCCTGAAGGACGCGCTGGCCGCACCGATCCTGATCGTGGCAATCGCTGTGCCCTCCTGGGTGCAGTACGCCCGCACCGTCCGCGCCTCGGCCATGGTCGAGCGCAAGAAGGAATACGTGCAGGCTGCGCGACTGATCCGCGTGAAGTCCTGGCGGATCATGTTGTACCATATCCTGCCGAACTGCCTGACGCCGATCATGGTGGCCGCCACGCTGAATTTCGGCCTGGCGATCCTGTCCGAGGCGACGCTCAGCTTCCTTGGCGTCGGCATGCCGCCCGATCAGCCCAGCCTTGGCACGTTGATCCGGATCGGCAATCAGTACCTGTTCTCGGGCCTGTGGTGGATCGTCGTTTTTCCGGCCGTCCAACTGTGCCTGATCGTGCTGTCGGTCAACATGATCGGCGACTGGCTGCGCGACGCGCTCAACCCCAAACTCCGGTGAGAATGTGACTTCCAAGACGCTCAAGAACGTACGCCCAATGGGCGGCCCCGCCACCGATCTGCACATCGTCGACGGTCGCTTCACCGAGACCGCACCCGAAGGGGCTGAGGTGATCGACTGCGGAGGGAGGATCCTGATCCCCGGTCTGGTCGAGGCGCACACGCACCTGGACAAGTCGCTGCTGGGACTGCCCTGGTACCGGAACGAAGTCGGCCCGAGGTTGATCGACAAGATCACCAACGAGCGCGAGGTGAAGGTCTGTCTGGGGCTCGATCCGCAAGTGCAGTCGGAACGCCAGGCGATCCTGTCGATGTCCCACGGCACCACGCAGATCCGCAGCCATGTCGACGTGGACACGCACCACGGCCTTGCCGGGATCGAGGGCGTTATGGCCACCCGCGAGAAGCTGGCCGGGCTGATCGATATCGAAATCGTCGCCTTCCCGCAGTCGTCAATGATGCCGCGCCCCGGCACGGTCGAGTTGATGGACGAGGCGCTCTCGCTGGGCGCCGAGGTCGTCGGCGGCATAGACCCGTGCGGCATCGAGCGCGATCCGAAGGGGCATCTGGACGCCGTGTTCCGATTGGCCGAGAAACACGGCAAACCGATTGATATCCATCTGCACGAACGCGACGCGCTTGGCGGCTTCTCGATGGAGGAGATCATCGCCCGCACCAAGGCCCACGGCATGCAGGGCAAGGTCACGATCAGCCACGCTTTCTGCCTTGGCATGACCGACCGTAGCTATGCCGCGCAACTTCACGAGCAGCTCGCCGAAAACCGCATCCACATCATCACCACCGCACCTGCCGCCGCGCCGGTGCCAGCGGTCAAGGAACTGAAGGCCGCCGGCATCCTGACCGGCTCGGGTTCGGACGGGATCCGCGACACCTGGGGGCCCTATGGCAACGCCGACATGCTGGAGCGCGCCATGTTCATCGGCCTGCGCAACAACCTGCGCCGCGACGACGAAGTGGAACTGGCGTTGGACATCTGCACCTTCGGCGGTGCCGAAATCATGGAGACCGAGGGTTACGGGCTGATGGCCGGCTGCCGCGCCGACTGCGTGCTGGTCGAGGGCGAGACCCTGACCGAGGCCGTCGTTCAGCGCGCGCCCCGCAAGTTGGTGCTCAAGGGCGGCATGACGGTCGTCCGAGACGGC
>JBFHFG010000147.1:0-6978 GCA_041583815.1 Halovulum sp. | reverse complement strand
TCGAGGCCGACACGCGGTAGCGCGGAAAGCTCAGTTGCATCGGGCCGTGCGCGGTTTCCATCGTCAGGACGACGACGCGCAGGTTTGTCAGGTCGATGCCGGTGATCTGCGGGAACACGGCGCGCAGTTCCTGCGTCATCACCCGGCCCGAGAAATCGTAGAACACCCTGGAATCGCGCTGCAACGGCTCGGCGGGCAGGGTCAGCTTGATGTTCAGCCCCTCGGCGATGTCCTCGACCCCGGCCAGCGCGGCGCCCGGCCCGTCGGCGGCGTCGACCATTCCCTGGATCAGCGAGACCTCGAGGATCACGTTCCGGGTCATCTGCCGGGTGACGCCCTCGAAATGGCGCTGCACGAAGACGAAGGCCACCACCATCTGCAGCGCGATCAGTGGCACGATCACGATCAGCATTGCCCTCGGGTACAGTGATCGGGGCAGCGGGTACTTGAGAAAGCGCGTCTTCATGATAGGCCAAGCGTTACCGGCCCGCCGGGCCCGCCGCAAGGACATGCCGATGATCGACCCGACCTGCCAGACCGTCGCCCCCGGCGTGCGCGCCCTGACCGCGCCCAACCCCGGCCCGATGACCGAGGCAGGAACGCGCACCTACCTGGTGGGCGCGCAGCAGGTTGCGGTGATCGATCCGGGGCCGGCTGACGACGCGCACCTGTCCGCGATCCTTGGTGCGCTGGCGTCGGGCGCCCGCATCTCGCACATCCTGGTGACACATGCCCATCGCGATCATTCCGGCGGGGTTCCGGCGCTGCGCGCGCAGACCGGGGCGCCGGTGCTGGCCTTTGGTCCGGCGACCGCCGGACGCAGCCCGATGATGGCGTCAGTGGCGGCCCGCGGGGATCTGGCCGGGGGCGAGGGGATCGACCGCGATTTCCGCCCCGACCGCGAACTGGCCCATGGCGAGGTGCTGTCCGGCCCCGACTGGACGCTGGAGGCGCTGCACACGCCCGGCCATCTGTCCAGCCACATGTGTTTCGCGATGCCGCAGGCGGGGGCGATCTTTACCGGCGATACCGTCATGGGCTGGTCGACGACGGTAATTTCGCCGCCCGACGGAAGCATCGGTGCGTTCCGGGAGTCGATGGCGCTGCTGGCCGCCCGGTCTGAGCGTCTGTACCTGCCGGGCCACGGTGCTCCGGTGCGCAATGGTCCGGGCACGGCACGTGCCCAGGGGGCCCACCGCGGCCTGCGCGAGTCGCAGATCCTTGGCGCGCTGCGCGGAGGCCCTCAGACTGTCGCCCGGCTGGTCGAACGCCTGTACGCCGGGCTTGACCCATCGCTGCGCCCGGCCGCTGCGCGCAACGTGCTGGCGCATCTTCTGGACCTAGCAGAACAAGGCCGATTGGCCCTGCCGGACGCGCCTCTGATGGACGCCGAATATCGCCTGAAAACCGGGTGATCGCGGGTTTGCGGGAAATAGCGGAAACGGCCGGATATTCCTCTTGTCGCCCCCGAATCCATGCGCTATACGCTGCCAGCGTTCACAAGACGTGGCTCTGTTCCGGCGTAGCTCAGTGGTAGAGCATCGGACTGTTAATCCGCTGGTCGTAGGTTCGAATCCTACCGCCGGAGCCATCTAACCCCCCTTTGCTTTCAAGCATAAGTGTGCGGATCCGCGGCCCGGCAGGGCAGTGCGGAATTCCGTCATGTGGGCGGTTCCGTGTGCGTCAGGGTTTCGTCAGGTATGCGGAAAATACGCGTTATCGGCGATCTTCCAGCCTATTTCGGCATAACCATCATGGAACCACTCGCGGCCCGATTGCACCCGGTCACCGCAGCCCCCGAAGTTTGCGCGCTGATCGTCTCGCGCCCGCGCAAGCGAACATAGAACGGATCGAAGCCGACATACGCGCCGTAGCTATTCTTGGCGTTCACCTCGCCGCACACGATACGGTCGCCGTTGCTAACTTCGTAGGCCGCCCAGTTTCTGAACTTGGCGCTGTCGGGATCCTTCATCGCATCTGCAATACCCGAACGAACGAAAGCGATTTCGTCGGGCGACTTTCGGTCGCTGTGGGCCGTTGAAGTAGCCCGTTGATCAGAGCGCAGGGGGGACCCAGCCATGCCGCCAGTCCGCAAGAAGTGCGCTGCAGTACAAAGCTTGCGAGTGCTCTTCATTGGTGATTTCCTGAGGCCGGAGCGCTTCTCAATGGCTCCGCCCCCGTTCCGGCATATTCCTTCGGGCGGAACATTCTCCTTCAGGCAACGGTGGTCAGCGTGACGCCTGACTCGGTCAGCATCTGTTCCGATACGACAAAACTGTGGTCCAGCGCGCCGTCGAACTCCGGTCGTGGCGGGCAGACCACGCGTGCGATACCGCTTTGGATGATTGCGCGGGCGCAGTCTGCGCAGGGGAAGCGGTTGACGTAGATCGTGCAGCCGTCGATGGCCGTGCCTGTCCGTGCTGCGTTGTAGATCGCGTTGCGCTCGGCATGTTCGATCCAGTGGAACTTCTCGCCGCTGGCCCGGTCGAACCGGGCGTCGTCGGTGTCCGAGACGCCGCGGGGCAGGCCGTTGTAGCCTGACGCGCGCACCTCGTGGGCGGCGCCGACGATCACGGCGCCGACGTGAAAATCCCGGTCCTCGGACCAGGCGGCCATGTGGTCGGCCAACCCGAGGAAACGTTCGGTCCAGCGATCCTCTGCCATGCTCAGGCCGCCTGTGCCGGGGCCAGCGCGTCGAGCGCGGATTTCTGCGCCGGCGTAAGGTCGGTGAAGGGCGGTAGCGTCGCCTGCCACGCCGGGTTCCCGGTTCGCTGCGAAACAAGGTACTTGATCGCGGGGATCAGCGGTTGCGCGGCGATGCCCGTGCGCAAACCGGCGATACGGTCGGCCAGGTCCGGGGACAGATCCCCGGCCCAGACCCGTGCGCACAGCGGGGCCGAAAGGTTGACCGTGGCCGAGATGCAGCCGGCAAAGCCGGCCTCGGCCGCGACGGACAGGCTGGTTTCCGAGCTGGGAAATACCTCGAAACCGGGTACTTGAGCGACGATCCTGCGACAATAGTCCAGGTCGCCGGAGGAATCCTTGATCCCCCGGAACCGGTCGGGCGCCAGCCGGTGCAGTTCGGCGATCACCTCGACCGGGATCACCAGCCCGGTCATTTGCGGGTAGTTGTAGAAATAGATCTGGATGGCGCGGCCCGAAAGCGCCTCGTGCAGGGCCATGTACCAGCGCACCAGCCCGGCGTCGGACACCGGGGCGTAGTAATAGGGCGGCAGCACCAGCGCGACCCGGTAGCCGAGGTCGTCGGCGGCCTGCGTCAGCGCGATCGTTTCGGCCAGCGACGGGGTGCCCGTGCCGACCATCAGGCGGTCGGGGCCGAAAGCGCGGATCGCCCAGCCCATGACGGCCTGCCGGGTAGGGCTGTCGAACGAGTTCGCCTCGCCGGTCGATCCCAGGATGTTCAGCCCGTCGCAGCCATTGGCCAGTGCCCAGCGGCCATGCTCCAGGAACAGGTCTTCGACCGGTTGGCCGGTAGCGTCCACCGGGGTCGGGACGGCGGCGATGATGCCTTTCATCCGGGTCTCCTTACGTCTGCGTTTCGGGCTCGGGCCGGGCAAACCCGGCGAGCAGCGGATGGTCCTTGACCGGGGTGTCGCCCTTGCGCCAGCCACCGGGTTCCTGGATCGCGCCCGACGCGTCGTGGAACACCTCGGCGTTGATCCGGGCGAAAACGGCCTCGGCCGGGTCAAGTTCGTCGTCATATCGGATCGCGTCAACCGGGCAGATGCTTTCGCACATGCCGCATTCGATGCATTCCGTCGGGTGGATGTAGAACATCCGCTCGCCCTCGTAGATGCAATCCACCGGGCAGGACGTGGTGCAGATGCCGTCCTTCACGTCGATGCACTGGCTCTGGATGACGAGGGTCATGGCCTACCTGCCTTGCCAGACCGGCGCGCGTTTCTCGCGGAAGGCGCGCACACCTTCGTCGGAATCCTCTGAGGTCAGCGCGGCGACCAGTGCCGGTGTGCGCAGGTCGCGGGCCTCTTGCGGGGTAAGGTGAGCGGTCGCGCGCACCGTGTGCTTGATCGCTGCAACGGACAGGGGCGCGCTGGCCAGGATGTCAGCCACCCAGGCGTCTACCTCGGCGTCCAGGGCGTCGGGGGGAACGACAGCGTTGGCAAGGCCGTAGTCGGCTGCCTGCTGTGCCGACAGCCGTCGGCCTGTCATCATCACCCCGGCGGCAATATTGCGCGGGATCAGCCGCTGCAGCGCGACCATGCCGCCATCCAGCGGCAGTCGCCCGACGCGCGCCTCTGGCAGGCCGAAACTGGCTGTGTCGGCGGCGATCACGATGTCGGCGCCCAGCACCATCTCGAACCCGCCGCCAAGGGCCAGCCCGTTGACGCGCGCGATTACCGGGACATTCAGGCTGGTCCGTAGCGAGATGCCGCCAAACCCGTTGGGGTTGGCCGAAGCCCAGTATTCCAGCCCGGTCTTGCCGCTGTCGGACTTCAGGTCGGCGCCGGCGCTGAAGGCGCGGTCGCCCGCGCCGGTCAGCACGATACAGCGGATGTCATCGCGAAACTCGATCTCGGACCAGATCCGCTCCAGCTCTGCCTCGGTTGCCGCGTCGACGGCGTTCATCCGTTCGGGGCGGTCGATGGTGACGCGGGCGACATGGTCCGCGACGTCGAAACGGACGGTCATACGGCCTCCTTCCGGGCGGTGGCGCGCAGCCCGAACTCGCGGATCACCTCGTCGGTGTGCTCACCCAGTTTCGGCGGGGTGTGGCGCACGATCACCGGGGCGTCGGACAGGTGCACCGGCGATGCGACCAGCGTCAGCTCGCCCAGGATCGGGTGCTGCATATCCAGCAGCATGTCGTTGGCCGCGGTCTGCGGATCGTCCAGCGCCTCGCCCAGCGAGCGGACGGGCGCGCAGAGCAGATCCTGCGCCTCGAGCCGTTCGATCCAGTAGGCGGTGGTGTTCTTGGCGAAGTTCTCGGCGAAGACGCCTTGCAGGAACGGCTTGTTGGCGCGCTGCGCCGCGAGGTTGGGGTATTCCGGCGACAGGTCGTCGATGCCAAGCGCGGTGCAGATGTCACGCAGCGGGTTGGCCTTGAATGCGCCGACCACGACCAACGCGCCATCGGTGGTATCGAACACGCCGGTCAGCGGCATGGCAGCCCAGTTCAGCACCTCGCGGTGCTTGGACCATTGCGCGGCCTCCTGCATCTGCATGGCGAGCATCGAGTCATAGAGCGAGACGCCGACCTTCTGGCCCTTGCCTGTCTTCTCGCGCCCCAGAAGGGCGGCAAGAATGCCCTGCACAAGGTGCATCCCGGCCGTGTAGTCGCACAGCGTCGTGGGATAGATCGACTTCGGGATCGCCGGGTCCTGGGTCTTTTCCATGACGCCCGTCATGGCTTGCGCCAGCACGTCCTGCCCGCCCTTGTGAGCATAGGGGCCGACCTCGCCAAAACCGGTGCCCGACGCGCAGATGATGCGCGGATTGATCTTGCGAAGGCTGTCATAGTCGAAGCCAAGCCGCTTCATCACTCCGGCGCGGAAGTTGTCCACCACCACGTCGCAATGGGCGACAAGGTCCAGCACCATCTGCCGCCCTTCGGGCGACTTGGTGTCGATTTCAACCGAGCGCTTGTTTCGGTTGAGCGACGAGAACACGGCGTTGTTCATCGCCTCTTCGCTGGGTTCGCCGAAGAAGTTGCGCGACAGGTCACCCGCGCCGGGGCGTTCGACCTTTATCACATCGGCGCCGAAATCGGCCAGCATCTGCGTCGCACAGGGGCCCATCATCACCTGGGTGAAGTCCAGGACGCGGATGCCGTCGAGCGGGAGGGTCGGGTTGGTCATGGATCAGGCCTCGACTGGTTCTTCGATCAGCGCGTTGGCCGAGGGCACGTCGCCCGGATCGGCGCCCTGTGCGCGCATCTGTTTCTGGATCAGGCTCACATCGACGTCGCGCAGCGCGCAGTTCGCGTTCAGCGCCTGGGTCACGGCGACGCCTGCGGCCTCGCCCTGGGACATGCACGGCGGGATTTCGCGCGATTGCTTCTGTGCCTCGCTTTCGACCGAGTAGTGCCGGCCCGCGACGATCAAGTTGTCGATCCCCTTGGGCAGCAGTGCGCGGTAGGGGGTGTAGTAATCGCGGCCCCGGCAGACGCTGTCGGCGAAGTGACGGCGCGAGCGCACGTCATCGCGCGTCACCACGTATTCGCCCTGCAGCAGGCGGGTCTGGCGGATGCCCATCTGCTCGGCCGCGCCCAGCATCTTGGCGTTCTCGAAACCGGGCAGGTTCTCGCGGGCGAAGGCCAGCAGGCCCATCATGCGCTCGCGGCCCTCGTACTCGGCCTGGACCATGTGTTCGGGCGACAGGCCGTCATAGCCGGGCATGTGCGGGCAGTTGCACCAGACGATGCCGGGCAGGGGCGTTTTCAGCCACCACATGCCCCAGGCCCCGCCGATGACGCGCCGGGCCTGACGGTCCAGTTTCTTGTACTCCTCGGGGTTGGCGTACTCGAACGCTTCGGCCTTGTCGGTGTCCACGTCGCACAGGCGGAACACGGTGGTCACGATGTACTGGCCGTCGATATAGGAGGCGCCCGCCGACTGGCCGACGTCCAGGTCCCCGGTCGCGTCGATCACCATCTTGGCGCGGATCGCCTGACGGCCCAGCTTGGTCTGGCAGATGATGCCGGTGACGCGGCCATCCTCGACCATCGCTTCCGAGAACCACGAATGGGTGCGCAGGTTCACGCCCGCTTCGCGCACAAGGTCCAGGCTGGTGCGCTTCCATGCGTCGGGATCGAAGGCAACGGCGTGGATGATCGGCTGCGGCATGCCGGTCTTGTGAAAGTCGATGCAGCCCCAGCGGGACCATTTCTTCCACATGTCCCAGTTTGTCAGGCAATCCTCGCTGGGCGGGTAGACGGCGCCGCCCTGGCGTTCCATCCGGTCGACGAATTCGTTGACGATGCCGGTGGTGACGATCTCG
>JBFHFG010000146.1:0-6993 GCA_041583815.1 Halovulum sp. | reverse complement strand
GTTTCGGCCCGGCGCTGGCGATGAAGGCCGACAACCTTGCGTACGGGCGGCATGGCGAGCCGAAGGATCCGGATGCGGCGCGTCGGCTGCTGATGGCCGCGGCCGATCGGGGCAGCGCCATGGCGACCTTTCTGCTGGGATACTACGACGCCTATGGGGGTATGGGAGAGCGCGACCCCGCCGCCGCGCAACGGCATTTCCAAGCCGCGATGAACGCGGGTGTGCGGGGCAGCGCGACCCATCTGGGCATCCTGTACGAGGCCGGAACCGGTGTGCCCAAGGATGTGGGGCGCGCGTTGGACCTGTATCGCCGGGGCGTCGAGGAAACCGACCTTGAGGCGCACTACCGGCTGGGCCGGATGCTGTACTTCGGATCCGGCACCGAGGAGGACCGGCCGGCGGCCTTCGAGCTTTTCGAAGAGGCGGCGGGGCGCGAACATGCCTGGTCGGCCTATTTCGCCGGTTTCATGCTGGCGCGCGGGCAGGGTGTGGGGGCGGACCCCGGCAAGGCTGTCCCGTTGCTGGAGCAGGCGGGTGAACGGGGCATTGCCGCCGCCAAGGGAGAACTGGGCCGGATGCTGTACCACGGCGAGGGCGTGACCGCAGACCGCGCCCGGGGCCGCCGCCTTCTGCAGGAGGCGGTCGAGGCGGGCGACGGCAATGCCAAGGACTACCTGGCGGCCATCGACGCGCCGCCGCCCGCCCCGAAGCCGACCCCGAAACAGGCGCCGAAGCCCGAGGAGGCCCTGCGCGGCTCGGGTCCTGCCGAGGATCTCAAGGCCCTGATGCGCGGCGAGCCGTTCAGGTTCACCGCCGAGAACGTGCCGTTCATGGCAGGTGTTGCCACCGCCCTGGCCGAGACCTGCAACGCACCGCGCGACATGGGCGACCGCTGGGACCTGGCGACCTTTGCGATGACGGCAACGGTCGGCACGGTGCTTGGGGGCAAATATTCGGACCCGGACCTTGGCGCGGCGCTGGGCGACATGGGCAAGAAGATGCTGTTGCAGGGCATGGGCGAGGCCGCCGGGCGGCAGATCCCTTGCGGAACCACCGCCGAGGTGGTCGCGGCGGGTATCCTTTCGGCGATCCGCTCGAACGCGAAGGGCAGTGACGGCGGGCTGTCCACCTTCGTGCGCAGTTGCGCCCCGGCCTTCGATCAGCGCCGCTGCACCTGCCTGGCGAACACCGCGCGGGTGACGATGCCGGACATCCACCGGATGTCCTATCACCGCTCGATCATCAAACAGGTGATTGAGGGCAATCCGTTCATCGGCTTGCAGATCGCGCTTACCTGCGGAATCACCGAGTACTGACGGCGCGCGCAGGGATATCGCCGCGCGGGCGCTGCGCCAGCGCGAACGCGGCCACATCGTCCCAGACCCGCTGCGCCTGCAGGTCGCGGAACAGCCAGTGCCAGCCGTCGGGATAAAGGATGAACCGCGCCCGACCCGGGATGGTCCTGTGCACCTCGCGCACGGCGCGGGGCCGCAGGATCTGGTCGTTCCGGCCCATCAGCGTCAGCGTCGGCAACGTGACGCGCGGCGCGGCCTTTGCGGCGCGGTCCATCACCCGGATCAGGCCCAGCAGTTCCCGGCCCGAGGGATCCCCGAAATGGCGGGGGTGGCTGGCGACGGCGCGCCAGGCCGTTTCGTTGTCGGTGGGCACGATCCGCACCAGCCCCTTGCCGGTAAAGCGTTCGTCGGGCGCCAGCGCCGCGACCAGCCACCCGCCGAAGCGTTGGCCCAGCGGAATGCGAGTGCCGCCTGCGATGGCGGGGGCCGCCAGCACCAGCCCGTCTGCCTCCAGCCCGGCGCCCGCCGCCGCCAGCGCGACGCCGCCGCCCATGGAATGACCGACCACTGTCAGCGGTGTGCCGGGGTGCCGCGCCCGCACCAGCGCCGCCACAGCGCGCAGGTCGGATTCAAGGATCTCGGGGCCCGGCCAGCGGCGGAAGCTGGCATTGCGGCCAAAGCCGCGCTGGTCATAAGCATAGGTGGTGATGCCTCGCGCAGCCCAGTCGCGCGCCGCCGCGTCGAAGGTCGATGGACCAAAATCGCCGAACCCGTGAAGCGCGAGGATCACCGCCCGCGTGCGTCCCTGCGCCGGCCAGGCCGACATTGCCAGTTCCGTCCCGTCCGCCGTCACGGCCACCGGCGTCAGCGCCGCGCGGGTGATCGGTGCGGGATTGCCCGTCGGCCCGCCAGCGCAGGCGGCCAGCAACAGGCCGAGGATCAGCATCAGACCGAGGTTCTGGATCGCGGGTCGCAGGCGCACCTTGGGAATCCGGTTGTGGAATGGAAGAAGTCTGGCATGGCGCCGGTCGCAGTTCCAGAGGCGCGTGCGCGCGGGAATCGAACGGGCGGCCAGATTGACATTGCCCCCCCGCTTGCCTTTTGTGTGCCGGTGCGGGACGGGCCCCGTGACAAGGACGGGGGGACCGGTGCGTCAAGGCTATCCGAAGGCGGCGGCAGGGCTGAAGATCGGCCTGCTGGGCGGGTCGTTCGACCCTCCGCACCTGGGGCATGTGCACATCACCCGGCGGGCGTTGCGCCGTTTCGGCCTGGACCAGGTCTGGTGGATCGTCAGTCCCGGAAACCCGCTGAAGCCGGACGCCCCGGCGGCGATGCAGCGGAGGCTGGCCGCGGCGCGGGCGCTGGTGCGCCATCCGCGGGTCCAGGTCACCGATATCGAGACCCGCCTGGGCACCCGGTACACCGCCGACACGCTGCGCAAGCTGACGGCGCTTTATCCGGATGTTAACTTCGTGTGGTTAATGGGGGCCGACAATCTGGCGAGCTTTCATCGATGGGAACATTGGCGCGACATCATGGAGCAGGTCCCGGTCGGTGTACTGGCCCGGCCCGGGGACCAGGTGAAAGCGGGGCTGTCGCCCGCCGCGCAAACCTATGCCCGCTGGCGCCTTCCGAAAGAGGCCGCCTCGGGGCTGGCGACGGCGCGGGCCCCCGCGTGGCTGCTGCTGAGCGGCCCGATGGTCGAAGCCTCGTCCACGGCGTTGCGGCAGGCGGGGGCGTGGATCCGCTGACCGTTGCGCGCGGGACTCGCCCGTGCTTGGACCTTCTGTCGCCGGGTTGTATGGCAGGGCGGCCAAGGGCATATTCCGCCCCGGATCGGGCGAGAGAAGGATTGCTTGCATGACCCTGTCGCGACGCGCGCTTCTGACCGGCCTGGCCGCCACGGTGCCCGGCGCGGCGCTGGCGCAGCTGCGTCCCCTGCCTCGTCCGACCGGGTTGCGCCTGCCGCCGCCCGAAGGCTCGGTCGAGGCGATCCTGTCGGACTGGGGTCTGCGCGATATCACCGGCTTTGCGCTGCGCGACTTGTCGAACGGTCGCGTGGTCGAGGAACATCAGCCGCGCCTGCGGTTGCCGCCTGCCTCGGTCACCAAGGCGATCACCACGCTTTACGGGCTTGCGGCGCTGGGCCCTGGATACCGGTTCCGCACCCGTGTCGCGATCACCGGACCGGTACAGAACGGCCGGGTGCGCGGCGATCTTTACCTGATCGGCGATGGCGACCCGCACCTGGACACTGACGGACTTGCGGACCTGGTGCAGCAGGTGGCGGCGGCGGGCATCCACGGCGTCGACGGCAATGCCTACGTGATCGGCGGTGCGCTGCCCTATCACCGCGAGATCGACCCGGAACAGCCGGTCCACGTCGGCTACAACCCGGCAATCTCGGGGCTGAACCTGAACTTCAACCGCGTTCATTTCGAATGGAAACCGGATGGCGGGCGCTACCAGTTGGCAATGACGGCGCGCAGCGCGCGGTTCGACCCGGCGGTGCACCTGGCCGAGATGCGGGTCGTCGATCGCGTCACCGGCCCGGTCTTCGCCTATGCCGAGGATCATGGCCGCGAGATCTGGTCGGTGTCGCGCGGTGCGCTGGGCAAGGGCGGCGCGCGCTGGCTGCCGGTGCGCGAACCGGACCTTTATGCGGCCGAGGTGTTCCAAACCATCGCGCAGCAGTTCGACCTGCGCTTGCCGGACCTGCGCCGGGCCGATCGCCTGCCCGAGGGCCTGGCCGTCATCGCCGAGGCCGAGAGCGCGCCGTTCGACCGCATGGCCACGGCGATGCTGAAATACTCCACCAACCTGACGGCCGAGGTGCTGGGCCTGCGCGCCACGCAGATCACCGGTGTCCAGCCGGGCAGCATCCACGATTCCGCCGCCGCCATGACCGACTGGCTGGAGGCGACGCACGGCGTCGGCGGGGCGCGCTTCCTGAATCATTCGGGGCTGACTGACGATACACGGATCAGTGCGTCGGAGATGGTGCAGGTGCTGGACATCGCCGCCGCCGGGCCGCTGCCGGGACTGTTGAAACAGGTCAACCTGCCGGATGTGGAAAAGGCCGGTTACCGCGTCATCGCCAAGACCGGCACCCTGAACTTCGCGCGCGGGCTGGCGGGATACCTGGAAGGGCGGGACGGGCGCAGGCATGCATTCGCGATCTTTTCGGCGGATATGGACGCGCGGGCGCGGGCCGGATCGGCCGAGAACCCGCCGGGCGCGCGTGGCTGGCTGGGCCGCGCCCGCGCGCAGGAACGCGCGCTGCTGGAGCGCTGGGCAAAGCTGATCGCCGCCGCCTGAGGCGCGCCGTCATCCACCGCTGGTGCCCGGCCTGCCGGGCTTGACCCGGATCAAGGCCCCGATCCCGGCGATCGTGCATGGATGCCCCGAAAGGAGGCCCCATGCAGACGCCCGTCTTCCGCACCGAACGCCTGTGCAAGGTCTACGATTCCGGCGAGGTGCAGGTGCGCGCGCTGGCCGACGTGGACCTGACCCTGTTCGAGGGCGAACTGGCGGTTCTGCTGGGCCCCTCGGGCAGCGGAAAGTCGACTTTGCTGAACATCCTGGGCGGACTGGACCGCGCCACCAGCGGTCGCGTCTGGTTCCGCGAGCGGGAACTGACGGACCTGAACGACCGCGGCATGACCCGGTTCCGGCGCGAACATGTCGGCTTTGTCTTCCAGTTCTACAACCTTGTAGCCAGTCTGACCGCGCGCGAGAACGTGCAGCTTGTCACCGATGTGGCCACCAACCCGATGCCAGCCGAAGAGGCGCTGGCGATGGTCGGGCTGGATCACCGAATGGACCATTTTCCGGCGCAGATGTCCGGCGGCGAGCAGCAGCGCGTGGCCATCGCGCGCGCCATCGCCAAGCGCCCCGAGGTCCTGCTGTGCGACGAGCCGACCGGCGCGCTGGACAGCAAGACCGGCGTTGAGGTGCTGGAGGCGCTGAACCACGTCAACGAGGTCTTTGGCACCACCACCGCCGTCATCACCCACAATGCCGCGATCCGGCGCATGGCGCATCGCGTCATCCGCTTCCAGGATGGCCGCGTTGCGGAAGTCGTCGTCAACGACCACCGCATTGAACCGGCGGAGATCGACTGGTGATCCGTGCGCTGGAACGCAAGCTGCTGCGCGATCTGCTGCGGTTGTGGCCCCAGGCGCTGGCGATCGCGCTGGTGCTGGCCTGCGGCGTCACGGTGATCCAGATGTCCTTCGGCATGTCCTCGGCGCTGGATGACACGCGCGCGGCCTATTACGAGCGCAGCCGCTTTGCGCATGCCTTCGTACAGGCGCGCCGCGCGCCGCGCAGCCTGTTGCCAGAGATTGGCGCCATTCCCGGCGTGCAGGCGGTCGAGGCGCGTATCTCGGCACAAGCGATGCTGGACATTCCAGGCCGGACCGAGGCGGCGGTGGGGCAGGTTCTGTCGTTGCCCGAGGCCGGGCCGCCGGGTCTGAACGTGCCGATCCTGCGGTCAGGCGACTGGCCCGCGCCGGGCAGCACCGACGGGGTCGTCGTCAACCAGCCCTTCGCGCTGGCCAACGGCCTGGCGATCGGTGACGGGTTTCATGCCAACCTTGACGGGCGCAAGCGGTGGCTGACGATTACCGGAACCGCGCTGTCGCCCGAGTTCATCTATACCATCGGTCCCGGCGCGCTGATGCCCGATGACACGCGCTATGGCATCCTGTGGATGTCGGACCGGGCGGCCTCGGCCGCGTTCGACATGGGGGACGCGTTCAACGACCTGTCGCTGACACTGGCGCGCGGGGTGGACGAGGACGCGGTGATCGAACGGTTGGACGCCGTGCTGGAGCCCTATGGCGGGCTGGGTGCCTATGGCCGCGACCTGCAGCAGTCCAACGCCTTTCTGGATGCCGAGATCACCCAGCTGAAGTCGATGGCGCTGATCCTGCCGCCGGTGTTCCTGGGCATCACGGTGTTCCTGGTGAACATGGTGATCGGCCGGATCGTGGCGCTGGAGCGGTCCGAGATTGGCCTGCTGAAGGCGGTGGGCTATGGCGATGCCGAGGTCAGCCTGCATTACATGGCCCTGTCGGGGCTGATCGGGATCGCGGGCGTCGGCATCGGCTGGGGCGCTGGCGGGTTGTTGGCGCGACAGTTGGCGCAGCTTTACGCGACCTTCTTCGACTTTCCCTACCTGATCTACCGGATGCCGCCGGAGACCTACGCCATCTCGGGCGGGGCGGCGCTGCTGGCGACGCTGGCGGGGGCGCTGCAAAGCGCGTTGCGGGCTGCACGGTTGCCGCCCGCCGTGGCGATGGCGCCCCCTGCGCCGCCGCGGTTTCATCGCACCGCGCTGGACCGGGCGCTGGCGGCGTTGCACCTCAGCCAGCCGCGGATGATGATCCTGCGCAGCCTGATCCGGTGGCCGCTGCGCGCGGGACTGACGGCGCTGGACCTGGCGCTGGCGGTGTCGGTGCTGGTGGCGTCAAGTTTCTTCGCCGGCTCGCTGGACGAGATCATGGACAGCGCTTTCTACCAGTCGAACCGGCAGGACGCGATGCTGCTGTTCTCGGACGATCTGCCGCGCAGCACGGTGGAGCAGGTCCGCCGCCTGCCCGGGGTCCTGCAGGCAGAGCCGCAGCAATACGCGCCGGTACTCCTGCGCCATGGGCATCTGAGCAAGCGCACCGCGATCGAGTCGCGCCCGGCG
>JBFHFG010000145.1:0-7000 GCA_041583815.1 Halovulum sp. | reverse complement strand
CCCGAGTGCCTGTGCGTCAGCAAGCAGTCCTGGGACAAGCTGACCCCCGAGCAGCAGGATGCCGTGCACAAGGCGGGCCGGGAGAGCGCCGTCATGCAGCGCGAGCTTTGGGCTGAGCGTGAAGCCGCAAGCCTTGAAAAGGTGAAAGCGGCGGGCGTCGAGGTGAACGAGATCGCCGACAAGTCGGCCTTCCAGGCGGCGATGGCACCGGTCTACGACCAGTTCCTCGAAGCCAACCCGGACCTTGTCCCGTTGGTCGACGCGATCCGCAACGCCGACTGATCGATCTTCCGGGGCAGGCTCCTCCTGCCCCGGCACCCCCACAGGGACATACCCATGACGACACTCGGACGCCTGGACGTCGGCCTTGACTGGCTGCTGACGGGCCTGCGCAACCTCTGCATGCTGATCGCCTCGCTGGGCATGGTCGCGCTGATCGTGACCTTCGGATGGCTGGTCTTCGGACGCTATGTCCTGAACGCCACCCCGACCTGGGTCGAGCAGCTTGCTCTGCTACTGGTCGGCTACATCACCTTCCTTGGCGCAGCCGCGGGCGTTCGCGACGACAGCCACCTGGGCGTGACCTTCGTGCGCGACGGTTTCGGTCCGCGCATCGAAAGCCTGCTGAGGCTGGTCGGCGACGTGATGCTGACGGTCTTCGGCGGCTTCATGTTCCTTGCGAGCCTCGAACTGGTCCGCTTCGGTTGGGACACGCCGTTGCCGATGCTCGACATCCCTGAAAGTTTCCGCGCCGCCGCGCCGATGATCTGCGGCGGACTGGTCTGCCTTTTCGCCGGAACCCGTGCCGTGCGCCGGATCCTGTGCACTTTCGTCCCGCAGGAGGCATGACATGGGCCTGACCATTCTTCTGGGCCTGTTCGGCCTGAGCGTGTTGATCGGCGTCCCGGTCGCCTTCGCCATGGGCATCGCCGCGCTGGCCGCATTCTTCTACGAAGGCTTTCCGCTGCTCATTACCTTCCAGCGGACGATCTCGGGCATTTCGGTGTTCTCGCTGCTGGCGATCCCCTTCTTCGTCTTTGCCGGAGAGCTGATGCTCCACGGCGGTATCGCGCGGCGCCTCGTGCATTTCGCCTCGACGCTCGTCGGACACGTGCGCGGCGGGCTTGGTTCAGTCAACATCCTGTCCAGCATGCTGTTCGGCGGCATCTCGGGCTCGGCGGTGGCAGACATCTCGGCGCTCGGCTCGCTGCTGGTGCCGGTGATGAAGGAACGCGGTTATCGCGCGGACTACGCGGTGAACGTCACCGTCACCTCGTCGATCGCGGGCATCGTAATCCCGCCCAGCCACAACATGATCATCTATGCAGTGGCGGCTGGCGGCGGCATCTCGATCTCGCGCCTTTTCCTGGCCGGCGTGCTGCCCGGCATCCTGATGTGCCTGTGCATCGCCGTGGCGGCCTATATCCTGGCGATCCGCCACAACTACCCGGCCGAGGCGTTCCCCGGTTGGAAGGCCGTGCTGCTGGCCGCCGCCGACGCCATCCCCGGCCTTGTGACGGCGGTCATCATCGTGGGTGGCGTTTTGTCGGGCGTCTTCACCGTCACCGAATCCGGTGCCTTCGGCGCGATCTATGCCTTCGCACTGACCACGCTGGTCTACCGCACGCTGGGCTGGGCAGAGTTCAAGCTGGCCGTCGTCAACGCCGTGCGTACCACCGCGATGGTGATGATCCTGATCGGCTTTGCCAGCTCGTTCGCCTACCTTCTGGCGCTCTACCAAGTGCCCGCGCTGCTCAGCGAGGCGCTGCTTTCGCTCAGCGAAAACCCGATCATCATCCTGCTGATGATCAACGTGATGCTGCTGATCCTCGGCATGATCATGGACATGGCGGCGCTGATCCTGATCTGCACGCCGATCTTCCTGCCCATCGCGAAAAGCCTCGGGATGGAGCCGGAACAATTCGGCATCATGCTGCTGGTGAACCTCGGCCTCGGCCTCTGCACGCCGCCGGTCGGCACCTGCCTGTTCGTCGGCTGCGTCGTCGGCAAGATCACCATCGAAGAGGCGGTACGCAGCATCTGGCCCTTCTACCTGGCAATCTTCGCCGCGTTGATGCTGGTCACCTACGTGCCCTGGGTCTCGATGGGCCTTCCCAACCTTCTGTCGCCCTGATCTTCCGAAAGGACAAACCGATGCTGAAACAAGAAACCCGCGATGCGCTGATGACCGTCAGTACCGCGACCCTGACCACGGCGCTGTTCAAGCGCGGCTTCAAGAACTGCTACCTGCAGGGGCCGCAGCGGCTGCGCCCCGGCCCGAACATGGTCGGTTTTGCCTACACGCTGCGCTACATCCCCGCACGCGAGGATCTGGACGGGCTTGAAAGCTTCGCGGATCGCGAGAATCCGCAGCGCAAGGGCGTCGAGGAATGCCCCGAAGGCGCCGTCTTCGTCGTGGATTCGCGCGGGGATGCGCTGGCGGCTTCGGCTGGCTGCATCCTTGCGACGCGCCTGCAAAAGCTAGGCTGCGCCGGGATCGTCACCGATGGCGGCTTCCGTGACGCGCCCGAAATCGCCGAAATCGACATGCCCTCATACCACGTGCGGCCCAGTCCACCGACCAACCTGACGCGACACCACGCTGTCGGCATCAACGAGGCCATCGCCTGTGGCGGCGTTTCGGTCTTCCCCGGCGATATCATGGTCGGCGACGGCGAAGGCGTGGTCTGCATTCCCGCTCACCTGGTTGACGAGGTTGCCGCCGAAGCAACTGAAATGACTGCCTTCGAGGATTTCGTTCTGGAATGCGTGCAGGACGGGGCATCGACATTTGGCCTTTATCCCCCGACCGATCCCGCTACAAAGGTGCGCTATCAGGAATGGAGAGCGAAGTCAGGTCGATGACCCCGGGAAGCGCAGAAAAACTGAACCAGGGTCGGCGGCGCGGCAGAACGCTCGCCGACCAGGCGTACGAGCGCATCCTCGCGATGATCCTCGAAGAACAGGTCGCCATTGGCGACAAGCTTCCGACCGAGAAAGAGCTTTGCGCGCAGCTCGAAGTTTCGCGTCCGGTGCTGCGCCGCGCGCTCGACCAGTTGCGCGAGGACGGCGTCATAGTCTCACGCCAAGGGTCGGGATCGTTCGTGAACCGCCGCCCCGACGAAGCGACGCTGAAATTCGCCCCTGCCGGATCCATTGCCGATATCCAGCGCGTCTTCGAGTTCCGTGCCGCCATCGAAAGCGAGGCAGCCTTCCTTGCCGCCCAGCGCCGGACCGAGGCCGAGTTGAAAGAGATGCGCAACGCCCTTGCCGCGCTGGACAAATGCATCGCCACCGAGGCCCTTGGCGTCGCCGAGGACGACGATTTCCATCGCATCGTCTGCGCCGCCAGCGACAACCAGTACCTGTCTTCGGCCCGCAACTCGATGAAGCCGAATATCCTGACCGGCATCAACCTGACGCGGAACCTGTCGCTGACCAAGACCGTCGAACGTCTGGAACTGGTGCAGGCGGAACATTACGACATCCTCGACGCGATCGAACGCCGCGACGGCGATGCGGCACGGAAGGCCATGCGCGCCCATATCGAGAACGCCCGCCGCCGGATGTTCGACGGCACCTGACGCACCGATCGGCGCAGCATGACCGGCAGGAATTACATGCAGCGCCCCCCGCGTCGTCGGACTCATCGCATATTTTGACACCGCCAGAATTTACCAATAATAACAAATTCTGCAGTCGACCCGGCCGCGACCGGCATGCATGAACCACACCGCCGAGGATATTTCATGACCAGCCCCTCTTCCGCCGTTGGCGACCGGCCGACGGTCGCCCTGTTCGTTACCGACAAGGTGCGCGGCAAGATGTTCCCACCCGCCGTCCTGGACCGGGTGCAGACTTTCGCCACGTTGCGCCCCGTCGCCGTGGACCAGATGGCGGCCGACGCAGCGCTCGACGCCCTCGCCGATTGCGACGGAATCCTGTCAGGCTGGCAATCGCCCGCCCTGACCGCGGACTTCCTGGCCGCCCATGACCGCATGCGGTTTGTCGGCTATATCGGCGCCGCCATCCGCCACATGATGCCGACCGAGGCCATCGAGACGGGCCGCCTGACGGTCAGCCATGCTGCCGTCCCCATTGCCGAGGCCGTGGCCGAGTTCACCATTGCCCAGATCCTCGAGCATCTGAAGCGGACCCGCGAACAGGACCAGGCGCTTCGCACCGACGGCGAATGGTTCGCTCAGCGCGAGGCGTTCGTGGGGCGGCAACTGGGGGCGCTGACAATCGGCATCGTCGGTGCGGGCTATGTCGGACGGCTGGTCATCCGTCTGCTGGCGGCGTTCGGATCGGATATCCTTGTCTACGACCCGTATCTGGCCCCGGATGCCGCACGGGCCCTTGGGGTGCGGCTGGGGACGCTGGACGAGGTGATGGCGGGGTCGGACATCGTTTCGCTGCACGCGCCAGTGCTGCCTGAAACCCGGCACATGATCGACGCCGGGCGGATTGCGCTGTTGCGCGACGGCGCACTGCTGGTCAACACCGCCCGCGCCGCCATCGTGGACGAGGCCGCGCTGATCGAGGCGCTGAAGACCCGCCCCATCACCGCCGCCATCGACGTGTTTTCCGAGGAACCGCTATCTCAGGACAGCTCGTTCCGCAGCCTGCCCAACGCGATCCTCTCGCCGCATACCGCAGGACACACCTGGGAGACTTACCTGCGACAGGGCCACATGGTCGTGGACGAGGCCGAACGGTACTTCACCGGCCAGCCGTTGCGCCACCGGGTCACGCCCGCCATGCTGAAGACCATGGCCTGAAACGAAAAAGACCGGCCCCGTCGGGGCCGGCCAAGTACTCTGGGGAGTGCTGTCAGGAGAAGACGGTGCCGCCGTTGATGTCGACGCAGGCACCCGTGATGAAGGCCGCCTCGTCCGACGCCAGATAGGCCGCAAGGTTCGCCACGTCCATCGAGGTCCCCTCGCGCTTCAGCGGGGTGTTGCCTGCGACCGCCTTGCGGACCTCGGGCTTGGTGAAGATATTGTGGAAGTCTGTGTCGATCATGCCCGGGCACAGCGCGTTGACGCGGATCTTCGGACCCAGCTCTTTCGCCATGCCGCGCGTCATGGTCATCACCGCGCCCTTTGCCGCGCCATAGGCGATGGCGCCCGGCCCCGCGCCGTCACGACCTGCCTGCGAGGCAAGGTTCACGATCGCCCCGCCCTCGCCCATGTGCGGCAGCGACGCCTGCACCAGCAGCAGCACCGAGGTCACGTTGACGGCCATCACGGCGTTCCAGTGCTCCAGCGTCATCTCGGGGATGGTCTTGCGCGCAAGGATACCGCCGGTGTTGTTGATGACGATATCGACCTTGCCGAACTCGGCAACCGCCGCATCGACCAGCGCCTTCACCTCGTCTGGGTTGGTCATGTCGCCAGCCTTGGCGAACGCCTTGCCACCAGCATCCTTGATCATCTGGACCGCCTTCTCGGCGCCTTCGGACGATTTGTAGTAGTTCAGCACGACATTCGCGCCGGCCTTGGCCAGCCGCAGCGCGCAGGCAGCGCCGATGTCGCGCCCGGCGCCGGTGACGATGGCCGTCTTGCCTGAAAGGTCCATGAAGTTCTCCTGTAGTTTTGGTTGTCTGTCCGGGGTTCAGGCCTTGGCCAGCTTCTGAACCACGATCTTGAAGCTGCGTTCCTCGGCGTCGGTGAAGTAGAGGTCGCAGTCGTAGCCCTGGTCATCGAGGAAGTGGAAAACCCGGCGCGGTTCGGCCAGCGAGTACGGTACCAGCAAGGTCGCGATCCGATGGCGCGTGGCCGCCGGGTACGACGCAGTCAGGCAGGTACTGACCGGCAGCCCCTCGTATTCCTTTGGATCGACGCCGGGAAAGCCGGTTTCCTGGCTGAGCTTCACCGCGCCAGCCTCGGACCACAGCACCTGGCCGTAGAAACCCGCCTTCTGCCCGGTGTAGCGGAACGAGTTCTCGCCCAGGCTGAAGCGGTCGTTGGCGTGCAGCAGCCAGTCGATGGTGACCGGCTTGTCGGCATCCACGCTGTCGACGATCACGAAATACTGGTCATGAACGAAATAGACCTCACGTTCCGCGCGCGTCACCTCTGGGGTCAGCGAGCGGTAGGCGGCGGTCGCATCGCCCTTGATATAGATGTGGTCGTCGCGTTCCTCGGCGGCCAGGATCTTGCCCGTCGCCTGCATGGCGCGGGCCTTGTCCTTGTCGGCATACTGACCCTTGCCGTCGATCAGGATCGCGTTCTTGGACCGGGTCTGCCGCCGCCATGTCTGGTGCATCGAGCTGTTGAAGGCGACGTAATGCCCCGACTGGATCGCAAGATCCTCGCCGAAACCGGCCAGGCAGAAGGCGTTCTGATCGCCGTGACTGTGGCTGATCGAACCATAGGGCGAGGCTTTCATCACGAACTGGATGTGCTGATCCGGATCGTCCATCCGATGCTGGATCGCGGCCCAGCCGATGCCCCGGAACCAGCGCAGTTTGTCCATCTCGGCGGGTGGTACCTCATCGATCAGCGGCCAGTCGTGGCGGTACATCATCTCGTCGAAGTTCAAGTCCCACCAGCCGTAGTTGTAGAAGGCCATCTCGGTGCCGGGATCGTTGCGCTTCACCTCTTCGTAGTACCACTGGTATGCCGTGTTGCCGGTGACACCTGCGTATTGGCGCAGGTTGTAGCCCACCTTCAGACAGGGCAGATCGCCCATCGTGCTGTCGTCGCCAAAAGTCGCCCGGCGCGTGTCCGGCGCCTTGGTGTACAGCGGGAAATCCCCGGTCTTCTGGAAGAACGGCCGCTCATAGAGGTTCAGACCGGTGAAAGTCTTCAGCAGGTTGGCAGCCTCGATCAGGTAGGCCATGCCGGTCATCCAGTAGTGCGGCCCCTCGGCCCAACCGCCGTCGGCATCGCCCCAGGGCGAGTAGACGGTGAACAGGAACTCGATCGAGTAATCCAGCCACTCCCGCGCCTCGGGCTCCTCGCCCAGCATGGCGATACAGCATGGGACCAACACT
>JBFHFG010000144.1:0-7001 GCA_041583815.1 Halovulum sp. | reverse complement strand
CTGCTGGCGATCGGGGACGTGCTCTACCATGCGCCCGAACGCCGGCCGCTGCAGGACGTGCTGACCTGCATCCGTGAAGGCAGGACGCTGGCCACCGTTGGCACAAGGCTTGAAATCAATGCCGAGCGGCATCTCAAGTCGCATGCCGAGATGCTGCGTCTGTTCAGGGGTTACGAGGCAGCGGTGGCGCAAGCCGCCATTCTGTTCGGGCGCATCCGGTTTTCGCTCGATGAACTGCGCTATCAGTACCCCGATGCGCCGATGTTCGAAGAGCTCGGGCCGGAGCCTCTGCCCGCGCAGGAGGCTCTGGAAAAGCTCACCGCCATCGGCCTGAAGAAGCGCTATCCGGACGGCGCGCCGGAAAAGGTGCTCAAGGCCATCGCCCATGAGACGCAGCTGATCCGGAAACTCGACTACGCACCCTATTTCCTGACCGTCTATGACATCGTCCGCTTCGCCCGCTCACGCGGCATCCTGTGCCAGGGGCGCGGCTCGGCGGCGAACTCCGCCGTCTGCTACGCGCTGGGGGTGACGGAAGTGGACCCCGCCAAGGTCGACCTGCTGTTCGAGCGCTTCATCTCGGAAGACCGGGGCGAACCACCCGACATCGACGTCGATTTCGAGCATGAGCGCCGGGAGGAGGTGATCCAGTACATCTATGACAAGTACGGCCGCGAGCGGGCCGGGCTGGCCGCCACCGTCATCACCTACCGCGCCAAGTCCGCGATCCGCGAGGTCGGCAAGGTCTTCGGCCTGTCCGAGGATGCCATCGCCGCGATCTCGTCGACCAAGTGGGGTTCCTGGTCGAAAGAGGTCGACGCCGAGGATGCCCGCCGCGCCGGCCTCGACCCCGAGGACCGGCACCTGAACCAGATGCTAGACCTCGCGCAGCAGATCGTCGGCTTTCCCCGGCACCTGTCCCAGCACGTCGGCGGCTTCCTGATCACCCGCGACCGGCTGACCAGCCTGATCCCGGTGGAAAACGCCGCGATGGAGGATCGCACCATCGTCGAATGGGACAAGGACGACCTGGAATCCCTGGGTATGCTCAAGATCGACGTGCTGGCGCTGGGGATGCTGACCTGCCTGCGCAAGGGGCTCGACCTGCTGGCCCGCCATTATGAGCGGTGGGAGACGCTGGCCTCGATCGAGGATGACGACACGCCCACCTATGACATGATCTGCCGCGCCGACACGGTGGGCGTGTTCCAGATCGAAAGCCGCGCGCAGATGACCATGCTGCCGCGCCTGCGCCCCCGCTGCTACTACGACCTTGTCATCGAGGTCGCCATCGTCCGCCCCGGCCCGATCCAGGGCGACATGGTCCACCCCTACCTGCGCCGCCGCCAGGGGCTGGAGGAGGTCACCTTCCCCAAGGAGGACCTGCGCCAGGTCCTGGGCAAGACGCTCGGCGTGCCGCTGTTCCAGGAGCAGGCGATGAACATCGCCATCGTCGCCGCCGGCTTTCCGCCGGGCGAGGCCGACAAGCTGCGCCGCGCCATGGCCACCTTCAAGCGCGTCGGCACCATCGGCAGCTTCCAGACCCGCATGGTCGAGGGCATGGTCGCCAACGGCTATGACCGCAGCTTTGCCGAGCATTGCTTCAAGCAGATCGAGGGTTTTGGCGAATACGGCTTCCCCGAAAGCCACGCCGCCAGCTTCGCGCTGCTGGTCTACACGTCCTGCTGGCTGAAATGCCATTACCCCGACGTGTTCTGCGCCGCGATCCTGAATTCCCAGCCGATGGGCTTCTACGCCCCCGCCCAGCTGATCCGCGACGCCCGCGAACACGGCGTCGAGGTGCGCGAGGTCGACATCAACGCCTCCGACTGGGACGCCACGCTGGAGGCGGACGCCACCCCGCAGCCCGTCGCCATGCAGCACCAGTCGATGGTCGGGATCATGCGTCACTCCCACGCGGTGCGGCTGGGCCTGCGGCAGGTGAAGGGCTTCGGCGAGCAGGATACACAGCGCCTCGTCGCCCGGCGAGGGTGCGGCTATGACAGCGTGCGCGACCTGTGGCTGCGCTCGGGCCTGACCCGCAGCGCGATCGAGAAACTGGCCGAGGCGGATTGCTTCCGCTCCCTCGGGCTCGACCGGCGCGCGGCGCTCTGGGCGGTGCGCGCGCTCGACCCGCTGGGCAGCGCGGAACACCTGCCGCTCTTTGCCACCACCCGCGACGACGGCACCCTGCGCGAGGCCGAGATCGCCCTGCCCCCGATGCCCCTGGGCGAGCATGTGATCACCGACTACCAGACGCTCAGCCTGTCGCTGAAGGCGCACCCGATGTCCTTCGTCCGCGCCCCGCTGGCCCGGCGCGGCACCACGCGCAACGTCGATCTTCAGCGCCGCCGCTCGGGGTCATGGGTGACGGTCGCGGGCCTGGTGCTGGTGCGCCAGCGCCCGGGCACCGCCAAGGGCGTCGTCTTCGAAACCATCGAGGACGAGACCGGCGTCGCCAACATCATCATCTGGCCCAAGGTGTTCGAACGCTACCGCGCGCTGGTGCTGGGCTGCCGCTGCGTCGCGGTGCGCGGCAAGCTGCAAAGCCAGGAGGGCGTGATCCACGTCGTCGCGCACGAGATGTTCGACCTGACCGGCCTGATGCAGCGGATCTCCGACAGCGACATCGGCCTCGCCTCGCTCGCCAACGCAGACGAGGTTCGTCGCCCCGTGGCCGAGGACAACCGCAACCAGCGCCGCCACGCCGGCTCGGCCCTGTCACGGCTGCTGGCGGATGCCCCCGAACTCAGGAACGACGCCGAGGCGCTGGCCCGCAACCGCGCCCTGCCGAAGGGGCGGAATTTCCACTGAACACGGAAGCTCCATTGAACAGCAGCGCCAGGTGCCGGCGCGCGGCGATCACGCCGTCCGGCGCGCGTCCCGGAACGACAGCAGCCGCCGCGTCTTCTCGTCCCAAAGGTGCAGGCGCGCGGCGGACAGGCTTTCGCGGATCGTCAGCCGCTCGGCCTCGGCACGCGAGGCGTGATCGCGCAGCACTTCGGGCAGGCGATAGACCGGGATGCGGGCATACAGGTGATGGACATGGTGGATGCCGATATTGGCGGTGATCCAGTTCAGCACCGAGGGCAGCACGTAATGCGAACTGCCGTGCAGGGCCGCGTGGTGCAGGTCCCACTCCGCGTCCTCTTCCCAGTGCGTGTCCTCGAACTGGTGCTGCACGTAGAACAGCCAGACCCCCGCCGTCGCGGCCAACAGCGTCGAGGGCAGGAAGATCAGCAGGATCGGCTTCACGCCGCCGAAATGGAAGATCAGCCCGAGCGCCACGAGGATCGCCGCATTCGTCCCCATCGCGCTGACCCAGTACCTGACCTTGCCGGTCAGCCCCAGCGGCAGCCGGTTCTGCAGCATGAACAGATAGCCCGGCCCAAGGCCGAACATCACCACCGGGTGCCGGTACAACCGGTACATCAGGCGCTTCCAGCGCGACAGGCCGCGATACTCGGCCACGGTCAGGGTGGCGATGTCCCCCATCCCCCGGCGCCCGAGGTTGCCGGAGGAACTGTGGTGGATCGAATGCGACCGCCGCCAAACGTCATAGGGCGTCAACGTCAGCACGCCGATCACCCGCCCCAGCCAGTCGCCGACGGTGCGGCTCCGAAAGAACGCGGCATGCCCGCAATCGTGCTGGATCGCGAACAGCCGCAGCAGGAAGGCCGCGTTGCACAGCGATATCGCCAGCGTCAGCCAGCCGCTCACCTGCAGCGACCACCAGGCCAGCCCCCACAAAAGCAGGAATGGCCCCAGCGTGACCGCAAGCTCGAAGACACTGCGCAACGTGCTCGGCTCGCGATAGGTCGAAAGGATCCTGACCCAGTCCCGGGCAACGTCGATTTCGGCGGTCTCCGCGCGGCGTTCTGACTCTCGGATCATCAACCTGTGTCTTGTGCTGTTGGCGTTCATGGCGAGCGAAAGCGCTTCGCGAGCCGGGCTACGGGCCTGCCGTGTTCACGAATCGGCCCGTCTGTCCAAACAGCATCCATGGTGGCGGGCAAATGTCGACCGAAGTCTGCGCCGCCCGGCGCCCCCCGTCAGGCCCCCCGGGGCCCCGATTCCGGCTCGCGGACGAACATCCGCACCCCCTCGCCCCGGGCGGCCTCTGCCGGGGCCGCCACCTCGCGGAACCCGCATTTCTCCAGCACCCGCGCCGAGGCCGGGTTGCCCGCATCCACCCCGGCCCGCCAGCGCACCGGCCCGGCCCCGGCCACCAGCCCCCAGACCAGTTCGGTCGCCAGCCCGCGCCCCCAGGCGTGCTCGGCCAGAAGATAGCCGAGGTGGGCCTCTCCCGGCGCCACCTCCGCCAGGATCAGCAGCCCCAGCAACGCGCCGCCCGCGCGACCGCGCACCAGCAACACCCGGCCCTCCGCCGCCCGCGCGTCGATCCACTCGCCAACCGGGCTGCGCATTGCCAGTGCCTCGGGCAACGACACCAGCACCGCCGGCGTCAGCACCCGGGCAAGCTCCGCCTCCAGCCGCCGCCGCGCGGCCGCATCCGCCAGCACCGGCGCCCAGTCCACCACCTCCAGCCGCTCCGTTCCGAACCCCGAACCCATCCCGTTTTCCCAACCACGCCTTCCGCACCCGAATCCACGCACCCGCCTTCCACTTTCCCCAAATATCCCCGCCGGAGGCATCCACCGCCAGCCGCCAATCCCGCCGCCGGAAGCGGTTTACGAAGTTTTCACACTTAACACGCAAACAATTTCAATGATTTAAGGGGGTTTTCACTATGAAAAGCCCGAATTTCACCCCTTGCGCAGTCCCACGTCCGGGGTCACAAATCGCCCCATGACCGACCCGCGCCACCCCCCGATCTTCGACGGCCATAACGACGCCATCCTGCGGCTCTGGCGGGCGGGGGCGGCGCATGCCGTCCGGAACTTCGCCGACGGGCCGGGGCAGATCACGGTGAAACAGGCGCAGGCCGGGGGCCTTGCCGGCGGGATCTTCGCACTCTTCGTCCCCTCGGGCCCGCTGCCCGACCGGGCAGCCTTCCGCCACCCGCCCTACGACCTGCCGCTCCCCCCCGCCATCGACCGCGCCCAGGCCCTTGTCACCGTGATCGAGCAGGCCGAGGTCCTGATCGCCCTCGACCGCGCGGGCCTCGTCTCGCTCTGCCGCACCGTCACCGAGATCGAGGCCGCGATGACCGCAGGCCGCCTTGCCGCCGTCATGCATATCGAAGGGGCCGAGGCGATCGGCCCCGAGCTCGAAGGGCTGGACGTGCTCCACGCCGCGGGCCTGCGCTCCATCGGACCGGTCTGGTCTCGGCCCACGGTTTTCGGCCACGGCGTGCCGTTCCGCTACCCGTCCGATGCCGACACCGGGCCGGGGCTGACCCCGGCGGGCAAGGCGCTCGCCCGGCGCTGCAAGCAGGTTGGCATGGTGTTCGACACCAGTCACCTGAACATGCGCGGGTTCTGGGACGCGGCCGAGGAAGGTCTGCCGCTGGTCGCGACCCATTCCAACGCGCACGCGATCTGCCCCACGGCCCACAACCTGACCGACGACCAGCTGCGTGCCATCGGGCAGACCGGCGGCATGGCGGGTCTGAACTACGGCGTCTTCTTCCTGCGTCCCGACGGTGGCATCGCGCCCGAGGGCACGCTTTCACTGTGCGTCGACCACCTTGCCCACATGATCGAGGTCGCGGGTGAGGATCATGTCGGCCTCGGCTCGGATTTCGATGGCGCCCCCTGCCCGCCGGAACTGGCCACCGCCGCCGGTCTGACCGCGTTGCGCGATGAAATGCGCGCCCGCGGCTTCGGCGAGCCGCTGATCGAGAAGATCTGCAACCGCAACTGGCTGGACTTCCTTCGCCGGACATGGGGCGGCTGACCGCCTCATCCCGACCCACTCGGCTTCCTCGCCCTGCCTCCGCGCCACGCGCACACGCTGCCGGGTCAGGTAAAGATGAAGTCGTCCGCGCCCAGGGTCTCGGCCATGATTCCCTTCAGCAGCACCGAGACATCCGCGAACGCGAGCGTGGTGCCCGAGGATTTCTCGGTGAACGACAGATCCGCGGCCGTCAGGCTGCCATCGTCGATCCAGATCCGGTCCACGCCGACCTCGAAATCCAGGATCACGTCCGAACCGTGACCGGTGCGGAACAGGAACACGTCCGCCCCCTCGCCGCCCGTCAGCCGGTCGTCGCCCCAGGCGCCTTTCAGCAGGTCGTCGTCTTCGTTCCCCGATAGCCGGTCGTTCCCGGCGCCGCCGCACAGCAGGTCCATCCCGGTGCCACCGTTCAGGGTGTCATCGCCCGAGCCGCCGTAGAGCCGGTCATTCTCCGCATGACCGTTCAGCACGTCGTCGCCGCCATTGCCCCGAAGCAGGTCTTCCCCGTCGTGACCACGCAGCAAGTCGTTTCCGGCGCGCCCGCGCAGCTCGTCATCCCCGGCGAAGCCCGACACCGTATCCGCGCCGCCCATGCCGATCAGCCGGTTGCCGTAACTGGTGCCGTAGATCAGGTCGTCGCCCTGTCCGCCCACGCCGACCTCGAGCCGGGTGCCGATCGCGACCGTCACGTTACCGGTCAGCCCCCACAGGTCCGAGGAGGCACCCTCGCGCAGGTCCAACGTCTGCGCGACCTTGCCGCCGCTGGCATCCAGCCGGTCGCGGCCGCCGTGGTCGACGATGGTGAACGCAACCGGGTGGGTCAGCCCGGAGAGGTCGTCCACGAACCCGCCCGCAGTCGAATTGTCTCCGTAGGTCGTCTTGCCCAGGCGCAGGTCGACCGGGGTGCCGTACAGATCCTCGATCGCCGCGACATCCGCAATCATCGGCGTGATCAGGAACGCGTAACTGGCGTCGAGCCAGGTATTTTCGACCTGGGAAAAATACGACATGACAGATACTTGCCAGCTGTCGTTAAGGTAATTGTTGTCCTGCCCCCAGACCGCCGATCCGTTGTAGGCCCCGGCGTGCCCAAGCCCCAGCGCATGGCCGATCTCGTGCACGTAGGTCTGGAAGGAATAGCT
>JBFHFG010000143.1:0-7045 GCA_041583815.1 Halovulum sp. | reverse complement strand
CGGGCAAAAGCCTCGGCCAGCTCGTCGATGCCGAAGGCCGCCGGATAACGCGCCACGTTGTCCGGAATCGTAAGCCCGCTTTGCGCGGCGATCACCGCGCTGCCCGTCAACGAGAATTCGATCGGCAGATCGCCACAGGCACGCGCAATCTCGAGATAGCGATCGGCACCCTTCTGCGTGTCCAGACGCCCGAGGAACCCCACGCGCAGCGGTGCATCCGTGGGACGCGACCGCCGCGCCTGCAACGCGTCGCTTACAGCCTCGGGTGCCATCGGAAAGCCCGGCCCGTTGGGGATCGGCAGCAACTTTGAACTGGGCACGCCCTGGGCATGCATCCAGTCTGCCAGCCGGGTCGAGCAGGTCAGGATCAGGTCCAGCCCGCCCTCATAGGCGACGCCCAGGTAAGGCGTGCCATAAGCCCGGCCATAGCCTCCCGTCTCCAGCAGATGCTCCCAGCTGATCGTCAGGATGCCCTTACCGCGCAGCGCGCTCAGCCCGTGGAACAGCGCGGCGCAGCCGGTCGTGATCACCGCGTCCATGCCGCTGAGCGGGCCCAGCATCTCGCGCATCAGGCGGTCGGGCGGTGCGGCGGCCAGGTTGGTGCCCAGGTACTGCGGCCCGCGCCAGTCCCGCAATTTCGGGTGAGAGATCTGGTGGATCGTTTCGAACGGCGCGGTCAGCCAGTCGGTCCCGGCCATCGCGACGTTTCCATAGACGAACAGGTGGCAATGCACGCCCTGCCGTTTCAACGCATCGGCCAGCGCGACGATACATTTCTCGACCCCGCCGAACTGGAAGATCGGCGCGACGAATCCAATGTGCGTACCCGGCGCCGGGGCATGCGGCAGCGGTACGCCGCCCATCGAATGGTTGCGCAGCGCCCAGTTCATGTTCGCCGGACCCGTCACCGCCGGGTCTTTGCGCCAGGGGCGCAGCTGGCCCCAGTACCCGCCGACGCGGGTGTCGCCCTCGCGCAGTTTGCGGATCAAACCGCGCAGCGCCTTTGACGGGGCTGTACCGTCGGGGTCGGGAACGGCTTCCAGTTCGACCGTGATCTCGGCGACCTTCGCGCGCTCGATCCGCCGCAGGATGCTTTGCTGCGCCCGGTTTTCCTTCTTGAAGCGCGGAAACGCGATATCCGCGACCGTCGCGGTGCGGATCATCAGAAGATCGGCGTCCTGCAGGGCCTCGAACTGCCGGGCGCGGGCGGCGGCGTGCGCCTCTTCGGCGACCTGGCGTTCGCGCTTGCGCATCGGGCGGTCGCGCCGCTGTTCTGACGGGGACGCAGCCGGGGGCAGCACGGTCACCCGCCGCTGCCCTTCGGGGTGGCGGCGCAGGCGGATCGCCGAAACCTCGGCCCCTTCCAACGCGGAGTGCAGATGCCACAGTGCCGAGGCCGCCAGCCGCGCCTCGCGCAGCGCGGCGATCGCCGACGGACGCGCCAACACCCATGCCACCTGCCGGGGCGTCTGCCCCGGCCGGGCGCGGGCGGTCAGAAACCCCTCGATCACCGCGTCGGGATCGGAAGGGTCAGGCTGTTCCGGATCGGTGCACAACTCGGCCCGCAACGGGTCATCGGTCTGGAACAGGGCGTACCAGTGCGCTTCGGCTGCGGCCTCGCGTGCGACGCCGTCGCGGTCGAACAGCCAGCGGTGTCTGCGCCGGATTTCGGCCCGCAGCATCACGTCGTTGTCGTGGGAGCCCGCCAACATGCTTTCCGGCCGCTTGCGATACCGGAAGAAGGCCTGCGCGACAGGTTTGCCGCGAAACCCCGCCCCCGAGGCGGACAGCCAGAACTCCCAGTCCTCGTAGCCGCCGCGCATCGTCTCGTCGAAACGGATACCAGCGTCCAGCACCCGCCGCCGGATCAGGCTGCCGGCCTCGCAATGGTTCGACTCGGCCATGCGCGCCAGCGAGTACGGGCCGCCGTTGTGAAACCCGCCGCTCAGCCCGAACATGTCGAAGTTCGGATAGAACCAGTCGGCGTCGGGCTCGGTGTCCAGCAGGTGCTCGAACAGGTCCATCGAATGCGGGTCCAGTCGGTTGTCCGCGTCCAGCGGGAAAACCGCGTCCATCTGCGGATACCGCGCCAGAACGAAATCGATGCCCGTGTTGCGCGCCCCCGACAGCCCCCGGTTCGCCTGGTGCAGGTGATGGAACCGACCCGGATGAAGCGCTTGCCAGCCTTCCAGCGCCAGCCGGGTTTCGGCGTTTGGGCAACCGTCGTCAACGGCGACTACGACGACCCCGTCGCCCAGCGCCAGCGCGCTGGCAATCGCCTCGTCCGCCAAGGCGCTGTGGCGGAACACCGGGATCACGACCGCGACGCGTGGGTTCATGCCGGTGCGTCCGCCCGGCTGGTCAGGCGATAGCCGTGGAACAGCGCGTCCGCGTTACGGTTGAACGGCATGTTCGGCATCGCGGTGGCCAGCAACAGATCCACCTTGCCATCCAGCGGCTCGGGCGGCTCGTACCAGACCTCGCCCCATTCGGCCGGCAGCAGGTGCACCCACTGGCCGAGGTATGCCAGAGCCTGCTCGACCGAGGTCACCGTCCCGGCCGGTGCTGCACCGATGGCAAAGGCAACCTCCATCGTGTCGTGGCGACCGATCTGGACGATGCCGCGCATCTGGACCAGCGCCTCGGCTGTCAGGCCCGGTACCCGAGCGACGACAGGGCGATGCGCCGAGGGGTGGACGAAGTGGGCGTCCTCCTCGGCCCAATGCTCGACGCGGGTGAAATCGGGATAGGCCCGCAGGCCCCGGCGGATCCGACGGCCCCAATAGGGCAACTGCTCGGGCGCGCCCAGGTCAGAGGGGCGGATCAGCCGCGTGCGTCCATCGGCGGGCAGCGGGTATCGCGTGTCGTGCAAGGCCGGTGCGGGCATCCTGGGCAGCGTCTGGAAGATCCGCAGCGACAGCGGTTGCGTCAGGGCAGCCTCTCCGGCGCGGACGCGCAGTTCGGCAAACGGGCTGTCGGGTGCCAGCGACAGGCGCAGCGGCGCGGGGCCAGTCACCTCAAGCGCGATCTCGGCATCCTCGGGCGCGCCGCCGGGCGCGCGGGGCAGCATCAGCCGCAGCCAGCCAACGTGGGTCTCGGGCACCGCCACCTCGGTCACGGCATCCTCGAAAGCCGGGCCCACCGGGCGCACCAGTTGAAGGCGCAGCGTCGTGCCGGCGGGCGCGGATTCCGCCACGTGCACATCGATGGCAGCAAAACCGCGCGCTGGAACCGGCAGCAATTGCCGTACGGGCGTATCGCCCGGGGCAAGGGTCAGGGTCTGCGCCGTCACGGGCCATGCGCGCACCTGCTTGTGCTTGGGCGCCAGCGCGTCCCAGACCCAGGTTTCCAGCTCGGCATGGTCGGTCTGCATCTGCATGTGCGCCTTGCGCAACTCGGCCAGCGCGGCACGGTCCGCAGCCCCCTGGCGCACGGTCGTCCGGTGGCGGTCGACCAGCATCGCCCAGGCGGCGGCGGCAACCTCGGCCGCGCCGGCCTGCGACGGCAATCGGCGCAGCGGGATCGCGGCGGCATCCAGCAGGGCGGACAACGGGGTATCTGCCCCGACACGGTCCGCGTCGTCTTCTGTCAGGCACAGGCCCAGCACCGTCATGTCGCCCAGCGCCAGACCCTGCGGGCCGCCAGCATCGCCCAGCGGGATCAGCGTGGCCCGCCACCTGTCCAGGGACATTACGGTCGTCCCCTCGGGCGACACCCCGTCGGCAAGCGACGCGCTGACGACGAGAACCGGCAGATCCGGGGCGGGAGAAAGCGGGGCGTTCATGCCGTACGAACCTCGTGCGGAAGCGGTTTTCGGGTTTGTCCTAGCAGGTCGCTCATGGCTCGGCCAGTCGCCATGGGGCGTGCAGGGCTTGCAAGCGGCCGACGTGGTGACGCTATGATGAAGGAACGACCAACATCAGGAGGAAAGCGTGTCCGACCCCTGCATCATCTGCGTCGCGATAACCGGCTCCGTCGCGCAGAAGGCCGACAATCCTGCGGTGCCGATCTCGATAGCTGAACAGGTCGAAAGCACGCATGAATCCTATGAGGCTGGCGCCAGCATCGCCCATTGCCACGTGCGCAAGGACGATGGCAGCCCGACTTCGGACCCCGAGCGTTTCGCGCGCCTCAAAGAAGGGATCGAGGCGTACTGCCCCGGAATGATCATCCAGCTGTCCACCGGCGGCCGGTCCGGCGCGGGGGCCGAACGTGGCGGGATGCTGCCGCTGCGGCCCGACATGGCATCGCTGTCGGTGGGGTCGAACAACTTTCCGACCCGCGTGTACGAGAACCCGCCCGACCTGGTCGACTGGCTGGCATCCGAGATGCGGACCTACGAGGTAAAGCCCGAGATCGAGGCATTCGACCTGTCTCACATCCTGCAGGCGCTGGCGATGAACGCCGATGGCCGCATACCCGGCGATCTGTACATCCAGTTCGTGATGGGCGTGAAGAACGCCATGCCGGTGGATCGTGAAGTGTTCGATTTCTACGTCAAACTTGTCACCGAACGCGCACCGGGGGCGCAATGGTGCGCGGCTGGCATCGGCGCGGGCCAGTTGCAGGTCAACGAATGGGCCATCGCGGCCGGTGGCCATACCCGTACGGGGCTGGAGGACAACGTCCGCCTGGACCGGAATACGCTGGCCCCGTCGAACGCGGCTCTTGTGCGCCGCGCCGTCGACCTCTGCGAGAGACACGGGCGCCCGGTCGCCACATGCGACCAGGCGCGCGCCATTCTGGGGCTGAGATCCGCGACCGCCTGAGCGTCAGCCGCTCAGGTAGTTGGTCACGATCATGAAGTCTTCCATCGCGGTGCCGATCTGGCCGACTTCCTTGTCGACAACCACGTGGATGTAGCCCTGACCGGTCGGATCCTCGGGGTCCAGCCGCCGCTCGGCGCTTTCGATGGCAAGTTCGAGGAAGTTTCCGTCTGCCAGCGCCAGTACCGCGGTCGACCGGACGTGGATCTGCGTCAGGTCCGACAGCTTGCCCGCCTGTGCGGCCGGAAGATCGACACGCAGGTTGCGGTCGCCCATCGGCATGAAGCGCGCGTCACGACCCGCAGGGAACATCCGCCGTTCGGCCCGCTGACGCTCGTTCTCGCGGATATAGGGCTCCATAGCGGCACCATCGCCATGCGGTAGCGCGACGACGTCGGTCAGGTCCAGCGTCGCAACCTCGGCCGTGGGCACCTTGAAGAAGATACTGACGAACGAGGTTTCGCTGGTTGAATCCAGCCGGTAGGACGACAGGTCGAACCGCAGATCGACCATCTGCCAGTCCTCGGTCAGCCAGGCCTGCCGGGTCGGCCAGATATCCTCGAATTCCTCGGTCCCATGCTCGTAGGTGACGCGCAGGAACGCGTTCAGCGGGCCGGGATAGCTGGTCCGGGCCAGCAGGGACAAGTCGACCTCGTTCTCCATCAGCCGGCCGACGTCCATGATCCGCTGCGTCAGGAAGCAGTAACCCTCGGGGTCCGGGCGGGCATTGTTGATGCGGATGTACTTCGCCGTGCGCGTGCGCGTCATCGGGAACAGCGCGTTGTCCTGTTCCTGGGTAACGACCAGCGCCCCGCGCCGCTTGGACGACGGGATCAGCCAGTCGTTGGCGATATACTGATAGGGGTCTACCCCTTCATGGCGGGTACCCAGCGACCAGAACTCGAACGCACCGTTGGTGACGCCGTTGCGCTGACGCCCGGTGTTCTGACCCCGCCGCTCGTAACGGGCCAGCAGCGTGTGCATCTGTCGCAGGATCGTGTCGTCCGGCGTGATGTCGTTTCGCTCCATGAAGGCCAGCGCCTCGCGGACGCGGCCATAGGCGGCCAGCAGTTTGACCACCAGTTCGCAAGCCTCGGGGCTGTTGGGGCGATAGCGCAGGTTCGCCAGTTGCGCCTCGAGCTCTGCGTGGCGGCGACGCTCGATGCTCTGCTCGTTCCAGTAGGTGTATTCACGCTCGATCGCTGTGAAGAAACCGACGCGCATGATCCCGCGCATCTGCGCCAGGTCCAGCAGACGGTGACTGTCGAACAGGGGCGACACGCCGCGCAGCTGGTTGATGATGTACTTGCCCGAGTTGAGCTCTTTCATCATGCTTTCGTCGTCGGCGCGGTAGTCGAAGATCAGCTCTGGCACCAACTGCATCCGCGCGCCGGACATGAACGCGCGGTTGAAGAACTCGTAATCCTCGCAGCCTTGGGCGTATTCCTCGGTGAAGCCGCCCAGCTTGTCGAACAGCGTCCGGCGGACCAGCGCGTTGGCGTCACCGAATGTGTTGCCGAACAGCGCCAGCGGAAGCGACGGACCGACCGGCAGGTAAAGGTCATAGGCCAGCCGATCATCCCCAGCCGAGCGGAACAGCCGCGAGACGGTGTTCAGCACATCGGCGCCGGTTGAGACGGCGACGCGGACAAAGGTCTCGACCTCGTTCGGCAACGCGAAGTTGTCGTCGTCCATGAACATCAGGTAATCGCCGCGCGCGTGGCTGACGCCGAAGTTCCGCGCCGCGCCGAGATAGCGGTTTTCCTGCCGGTGCAATTGCACGCGGTCGTCGCCCGCCTCGTCCACCATCGCCTCGACGGTGCGGAACGCCTGGGCGGTGCTGCCGTCGTCGACGATGATGACTTCGATGTTGCGATAGGTCTGCGCCAGAACGCTCTTCAGCGCCTCTGCCAGGGTCGAGGGCCGGTTGTGGTGCACCAGAATGACCGAGACCAGCGGTTCGGCCTTATCCCGCCCTTCAGGGGGCGCGGGGATGGCCGGTGCCTCGCCCACGGACTGCCGGGTCAGGTCGTCGATCGACACGGTCTTGCCCCAGGGGTCCACCTGCGGAACGGAGCCGGACAGTTCTGCAAGCAGCTTGTCCCAGTTCTCACCCGCGCGGCGATGCTCACCCGCGACGGCACCGATCACGGCACCGGTTTCCAGCGCTTCGGCGATGCGTTTCGCCAGCACGTTCGCCCGCGGCTCAAACAGGATCGCCTCGCGCTCGGGTGTCGCGGGCAAGGTGGCCAGCGCCCCACGGTTCGAGAACAGCGTCG
>JBFHFG010000142.1:0-7051 GCA_041583815.1 Halovulum sp. | reverse complement strand
TTCTACCTGCAGGTCTTCGTGCGCCGCCTGCCCTATTTCCTGGTGGTGTTCCTGTTCATCACCGCCGCCGGCCTGTCGCTGGCGGTGATGATGCCCGCGGTCTATCGCGCCTCGTCGACCATCCTGGTCGAGCCGGGGCAGATTTCCGAGGACCTGGCGCAGTCCACCGTCGAGGTCGAGTCGATGCAGGTGATCCAGATCATCCGCGAACGGCTGACCGCGCGCGAGACGTTGCTGGATGTCGCCAGGCGCTATGATGTCTTCGCGGATGCGGGGCCGATGACGGCGACCGACACCGCCGCGGCGATGCGCGCCCGGCTGGAGTTCAGCGCCAAGAACCTGGGCGACCGGCGCGACCCGGCCCCGGCGATCGAACTGGCCTTCGAGGCCCCGGACCCGGCGCTGGCCGCGGACGTGACCAACGAGTTCGTCACCCTGGTCCTGCAGGCCAACCAGCGCCTGCGCACCGACCGGGCCACCGACACGCTGCAGTTCTTCGAGAACGAGGTCGAGCGGCTGGGCAGCGAGCTGGACCGGATCTCGGGCGATATCCTGGCGTTCAAGAACGACAATCTCGACGCGCTGCCCGAAAGCCTGGAATTCCGCCGCGCCGAGCAGTCCCGCCTGCAGGAACGCCTGGTGCAGCTGGAGCGCGAGACCGCGACGCTGCGCGAATCCCGCGCCCGGCTGATCGAGGTCTATGAATCCACCGGCCGGCTGGTCGAGACGCAGCGCGTCCTGTCCCCGGCCGAGCAGGAACTGCAGCGGCTGCGGGCCGAGCTGGAACAGCAGCTGGTGGTGTTCTCGGACAGCAACCCGCGCATCGTGCTGCTGAAGAACCGGGTCGCCGCGCTGGAACGGCAGGTCGCCGCGCAAAGCGGGGCCGACGACACCACGCCGGCGAACCCCGCCACGGGCGAGCTGGACCTGCAGTTGCGCGACTACGATGCGCGGCTGGCCTATCTCGACAGTGAGACCGAGCGGCTGCGCACCGAACTGGCGGCGCTGAGCGAAAGCATCCGCGCCACGCCGGTGAACGAGATCCAGCTGAGCGCGCTGGAGCGCCGCTACGAGAACATCCAGGGCCAGTACAACACCGCCGTCGCGCGGCTGGCCAGCGCCGCCACCGGCGAGCGGATCGAGCTGCTGTCCAAGGGCGAGCGGTTCTCGGTGGTCGAACAGGCGGTGCCGCCGACCTCGCCCGACCGGCCGAACCGGCTGCTGATCGCGGCGGCCTCGGTGGTGGCGGGGATCGGCGCGGGCCTGGGCCTGGTGCTGCTGCTGGAGCTGCTCAACGGCGCCATCCGGCGGCCCGAGGACCTGGCGCGCAAGCTGGACATACAGGCCTTTGGCGCGGTGCCCTACATCCGCACCCGCCGCGAGGTGCTGGTCAAGCGGGCGGTGATCGGCTCGGCGGTGGTGACCGCCGTGGTGATCCTGCCGGCCGTCACCTACGCGGTGCACGTCTACTACATGCCGCTCGACCTTCTGCTGATGCAGGTGGCCGAACGAACCGGCATGGACGGCGTGCTGGGCAAACTCTGAGGCTGGGGACTTCGCGAGGACGGAATGGACAGGGTTCAGGCAGCGATTGAGAAGGCCCATCTGCTGCGCGAGAAGCGCCAGAAGGAGATGAAACAGGCCCTGCGCGAGCATCCGCCGGGCGGTGAGAAGGGATTCCGCTGGAAGGGCGACCCGGACCCGGACGCGGGACAGTCCGCGCCGCCGGTCGGCCCCGCGGCGTCGGACAGCGGGGCCGCCCCGCAGTTGCGGCTGGCGACGGACCGGCCCGAGACGAAGGACCGGCCCCAGGCGAAGGAGACGGCCGCCCCCCGCCCGGTGGACATTCCCTCCGCCGCGACCGCGGAGGCCAGGACCGGTACAGGGTCTGGCCAGCCCGTCCCGGCGGGCGAATCGCCGCGCGCGGACCGGCCCCGCAAACGCGCGGGCCACGGGCCGCTTCCGCAGCCGCCGCGCTTTCACATCAAGCCGCCGCTGCCCGGGGCCACCCCGGCGCCCGCCGCCGGACCCGAACCCGCGCCCGAACCCGCGCCGGAACCTGCGGCCGAGGAAAACTGGCCCATGGCCTGGGATGCGCTGCACCCGTTCGAGCCCGACCGCAGGCACCTGCGCGCGAACCGGATCGTCACGATCGAGCGCAAGGGCACCGATCACGTGCCCATCGACATGGTGCGCACCCGGATGCTGCGGATCATGCGCGAGAACGGCTGGCACACCGTGGTGGTGACCTCGCCCGGGCCGCATTGCGGCAAGTCCACGCTGGTCGCGAACCTGGCGTTCTCGCTGGCGCACCAGTCCGACACCCGCACCGTGCTGATGGACCTGGACCTGCGGCGGCCGACCCAGGCGAAGATCCTGGGCCTGCCGGGCAAGGGCACGATGGCCGAGGTCCTGACCGGCGCCGCGCCGATCGAGGACAGTTTCCTGCGCTATGGCGACACGCTGGCGGTCAGCACGCCGGGCCATGCGGCGGGCAACCCGTCCGAGGTGCTCAACAGCCGGGCGGCGTCGATCACCATGAAGCGGATCGAGGCGATCCTCGCCCCCGAGATCATCCTGTGCGACATGCCGCCGATGATGCGCGCCGACGACGTGATGGCGTTCCTGCCCAACATCGACTGCGTGCTTCTGGTGGTCGCGGCCG
Organism: Halovulum sp.; assembly: GCA_041583815.1. Taxonomy (GTDB): domain Bacteria; phylum Pseudomonadota; class Alphaproteobacteria; order Rhodobacterales; family Rhodobacteraceae; genus Halovulum. The sequence goes on along the minus strand of JBFHFG010000142.1, from coordinate 4,386 downwards.
AGGAAACCAAGATGGCCGAACTGGACCGCTGCGAGCGTGAACTGGGGGCGCATACGAATGTCATGGGCGTGGTGGTGAACAAGTGCCGCTACACCCCCGAAGAGTACGGTTATTGATGCGACCTGTAGCATTTTCAATACGCCTGACGGATTCCGCATCAAGTCCGGGGCGCAGAGTCATGAAGTTTCTGGTAGATCTTCGTCGAGCCTGTTCGACGGCGTTACCAGGCAAGCCCATCTTCGAGGGAGGTTGTCCATGCGGATACTGATCATCGCGCTGTCTCTGATTGTAGCTGCGCTGCCGGCGCTGGCTCAGGGCCGCTATCTTGTCAAACCGGGCGACACGCTCGACATCACCGTGCTCGAGGACCCGACCCTGAACCGGCAGGCCCTGGTGCTGCCGGACGGGCGGATCTCGCTGCCGATGGCCGGTACGGTGCAGGCCGCCGGCCGCACCGTCGAGCAGATCCAGGGGGCGATCACCGACGGCATCGCGGGCAATTTCGCCGCCCGTCCGAATGTCTTCGTCGGCCTGACCTCGCTGGCCGAGGTCGCGCCGGTGGTCACCGGGCCCGTCGTCATCCCGACCATCGACGTCTACGTGCTGGGCGAGGTGAACTCCCCGGGCCTGGCCGAGATGCAGCCGGGCATCAACATCCTGCAGGCGCTGGCGATGGCCGGCGGTCCGTCGCGCTTTGCCGCCACCAAGCGGATCCAGCTGCGCCGCACCGATCCCGGCACCGGCAAGACCTATACCTCGCTGTTCAACTATGACGCGGTGATGAAGGGGGCCGAGCTGCGCAACCTGTTCCCGCTGCAGAACGGCGATGTCATCCTCGTTCCCGAAAGAAGGCTGTTCGAGTAATGACGGCACGCCGCCTGTTTCGCACCGGGGCCGTCGGCCTCGCCACCGCTGCCACGCTGGCAACGGGTCCTGCAGGGGCCCAGGAGGATGGCGGCCGGCGCCTGACCGGCGTCGTCTCGCAACGGGTAGAGGCCGGTAGCAACCTGGCCTTCCGCCCCGGCGAGGACAGGCTGGGCGCGCGGTCGGTCACCACGCTGGGCCTGGGTTTCCTGACCGAGACCCGGACCCAGAGCTTCGCGCTGGATGCCACGATCTCGGCGCGCAGCAAGGTGATCGGCGACGAGGACGACACCTCGGACAGCCTGCGCGTGCTGCCCACGGTCGAACTGACCTACGGCATCGAGGGACCGCGGACCGGGCTGGGGCTTGAGGCGGCATACAGCCTGGACGCGATCGACGAGGACACCGAGGCGCAGGAATACCAGATCGCGGGCCGGGTCACCCACCAGCTGACCAAGGGCCTGTCGGTCAATGCGCGGCTGGGCTATCGCGTGGACGGCGCCGAGGACAACGGCGTCCTGGACAAGACCGAAAGCTATTTCTTCACCGTGGGCACCGATTATGCCGGCCGGATCTGGCAGGTCGGCACCTCGGTCGGGGTGCGGGTCTTCGAGGATGACATCCGTCCCTCGGCCCAGCTCAGCCTTGCCCGCGAAATGCCGCGGGGCAACATCAGCGGCTTCGTGGGCCTGTCGGCGTCCCGCGACGCCGACCTGGCCGTCGTCGGCGGGCTGGAGATCGACTACGCGCTGAACAGCACCAACCGGCTGAACGGCAGCCTGGACCAGTCGATCGCGGTCAGCGAGGACGGCGACGACCAGCTGCGCACCACCGCGCGGCTGAGCTATGTGCGCGACCTGACCAGCCGCAGCAGCGCGGAAGTGGGTGCCAGCTTCTCGCTGCGCAACGGGCTGGGCGATTCGAACGTGGACAACCTGCCCGGTGCAGGCCTGAACGTGGGCTACAGCTACGAGCTGACCGAGCGGGCCGACCTGAACCTGGGCTACGAGTACCGCTTCGAGGAAGAGGTCTCGGGCCCGTCGTCCGAATCGCACCTGGTCTCCGTCGGGATCACGCTGCCCTTCGACCTCTGAGACTTTCGGCATGCAGGAAAACAGCACCGCCGGCCCCCGGGTCCTGTGCGTGGCCTCGGCCGGCGGGCATTGGGTGCAGTTGCAACGCCTGCGCCCGGCCTGGGACGGCTGCGCGGTCACCTATGTCACCACCAGGACCGGCTACGAGGCGCAGGTCGCCGAGGATGCCGCGGCCCGCGGCCAGCCCGCGCCGCGCATCCATGTCGTGACCGAGGCCAGCCGCTGGCAGAAGCTGAAGCTGCTGCGCCAGCTGGTGGAACTGGCGCTGATCCTGCTGCGCACCCGCCCGCAGGTGGTGGTGACCACCGGCGCGGCGCCGGGCTATTTCGCGCTGCTGCTGGGCCGCCGGATGGGCGCGCGCACGATCTGGGTGGACAGCATCGCCAACGCGGCCGAGCTGTCGGCCTCGGGGGCGCAGGCGCGGCGTCACGCGGACCTGTGGCTGACGCAATGGGAACACCTGTCGACGCCGGACGGACCGGCCTATGCGGGGGCGGTGCTGTGATCTTCCTGACGCTGGGCACGCAACTGCCCTTCGACCGGCTGGTGCGCGCGGTGGACGAATGGTGCGGCGCCCGCGGCCGCGACGATGTCTTCGGGCAGATCGCCGATCCGGGCGACACGGGCTATCGCCCGCAGCATTTCGACTGGGTCGCGCACCTGCCGCCCGAGGACTACACCACCCGCTTCGCCAGCGCCCGGCTGATCGTGGCCCATGCCGGCATGGGGTCGATCATCACCGCGATGGAACGGGGCAAGCCGATCGTGCTGATGCCGCGCCGCGCTGACCTGGGCGAGCATCGCAACGAGCACCAGCTGGCGACGGCACGCCGCTTCGCCGACCGCCCCGGCATCCACGTGGTGCCCGACGCTGCGGCACTGGCCCGGACCCTGGACCGCCTGTCCGAACAGGCAGGCCCCGCCCCGCAGCCGGTCTCCCCTTTCGCGGAACCCCGCCTGATCGAGGCCGTACGCGGCATGATCCGCGGCCCGAAACAATAGTATCCACGCCTTAATTAATACATTGTTTACAGTGTCCTGTTCTGGTGAGTCTGAGCGCTCAACTGGTGTTCTCTGACCGGTGCTGGCTGAATATCGCCAACGTTGCTTGCCCCTCCTGGCGTTGCCTTGATTTCGGCAGAATCGGTCGGTACACACCATCCAAAATGAATGCGAGTAATTCCGAGAATACTCGGAAAACTACAGGCGCGTGTGTCCGAATCATCCGACAGAATCTGAGTAAAAACGCCAGATACTGAGCTGAATATTCGATCTTTATCGGTATTTGCTCTTTACGTGACGGCTTGGCGCTCAGGGTGCCACGTGACCCCCGATGGGGGCCGCGGCAGGCGGGTGCGTGCGTTCTGTCCCCCTCTAAACCCGGTCCCCCACGGGTCCAGAAACAGGTGAACCAATGGCTAACTACACCGTCTCCAACAAATCGGAGCTGCAGTCCGCGCTCTCCAAGGCGAGCGGTGGCGACACCATCCTGCTGAAATCCGGCTCCTACGGCGACCTGTCGCTGAGCCAGGACTTCTCCAGCGACGTCACCATCAAGTCGATCGATCCGCTTGGCGCCAAGTTCGGCGGCATCGACATCTCGGGCGCCAGCCACATCGTGCTCGACGGCCTGCGGGTCAACAACGGCAACGACATCCACATCGATATCGGCAACGGGTCCAAGCACATCACCGTGCAGAACTCCGAGGTCGGCGCGGACAGCGGCTTCGGCGCGCAGTTCGGCATCCGGGCCAAGGATTCCTCGGACATCGCCTATATCGACAACTTCATCCACAACGTCTCCAACGGCACCGCCATGTTCCAGACCGACGATGTCGTCGTCTCGGGCAACGTGGTCGACTGGGTCTCGGCGGATTCCTACAAGTTCAGCGAGGTCGACGGCGGCCTGGTCGAGAACAACTGGGGTGCGGCGCACGTGCGCGCCTCCGAGGATGCGCACAACGACTTCATGCAGTTCCAGGGCGGCGTCTCGAAGAACTTCGTGATCCGCGGCAACGTGCTGCTGCCCGCCGAGGGCGAGAACGCCACCACCCAGGGCATCTTCGGCAACATCAACGATTCGCTGGTCGAGCAGAACATCATCGTCACCGCCAACGCGCGCGGCATCTCGGTCAAGTCCGGCAACATCGTGCGCGAGAACACGATCCTCGACGTGCCCGGCCAGGCCGTGGACGAGACCAAGATCTATTACGACAGCGGAACCGTGGTCGAGAACAACATCTGGACCAGCTGGAACAGCGGCACCCAGGGCAGCAACATCATCGTGCAGCACGACGATCCGAAGGCGCCCTACTACATCTACGACCTGTTCACCGACTTCCAGGGCACCGGCACCACGCTCGAGGGCCTGATCCCGGTCGACGGCAGCGCGGCCGACGGCAAGGGCGCCTACGACCTGCTCATCGCC
>JBFHFG010000141.1:0-7083 GCA_041583815.1 Halovulum sp. | reverse complement strand
TGCTCCGTACGAAAGCAAGCCCGGACAGGCCCGGCTTGACACCGGCGCGCGGTTCGGGCGGGTACGCAGGGCGCAAACTTCATCGCACGAGGACCTGATGACACCCCTGCCCCGGACCGAGCTGATCCACCGCCAGACCGTCGCCGCCGATATCGCACGCGAGGCCGGGGACATCGCGCTTGAGGCGTTTCGCAATCGTGACCGTCTGCAGGTACAGACAAAGGGACAGCACGACTGGGTGACCAACGTCGACCTGGAAGCCGAAGCGCGGATCCGTGCCCGGCTGGCCGATGCCTTTCCCGGCGAACCGGTGCTGGGCGAAGAGACCGCGCCGGGCCCCGAGGCGCGCGCGACTTCGTGGATCGTGGATCCGATCGACGGCACGACCTGCTTTCTTCTGGGACTGCCGCAATGGTGCGTGGTTCTGGCCTATGCCGTCGACGCGCGCCCGGTGGTCAGCGCGATCTACGCGCCGGTCACGGGCGAGATGTTCACCGCCGCTGCCGGGTGTGGCGCGCATCTGAACGGAGAGCCGATGCAGGTGGCGCGGGCCGAAGGCCCCGGCGAGGGACTGATCGCAGTGGGCGCCAACAAGGCGGGCGATCCGGCAAGGTCCGCCTCCTTCATCGCCGAACTTGTCTCGGGCGGCGGGATGTTCACCCGCATCGGCGCATGCGCACTGGCGCTGGCCTATGTCGCATCCGGGCGTCTGCTGGCAGCGTACGAACCGTTGGTATCGCCCTGGGACGACCTGGGCGGGATGCTATTGGTGCACGAGGCCGGGGGCCGGACCAACGAATTCGCACCAACGCTGGCCACCGCACCCAAAAGGCCGGTGGCGGCGGCGACGCCGGCCCTTTGGCCGGTCGTCAGCCCCCTTCTGTCACCCGTCAGCGGATGAACTGATCGACGTAGTCGGCGCCCAGGCCAACTTCGGTATAGTGCTTGCGGCACATCTCGATCTTGGTGAACACGTCCTCGAAGCCCAGGTGCTTGCCCCAGGGGTCGACGTAGTACATCACGCCGTTCACCTGGAAGAGCGTCATCATCTCTTCGACGTCCTCGGGCACGACAAGGGTGTGCGTCTCGCCCGGCGGCTCGTAGACGTAGCCGCCTTCGGTCGCGACCCAGTCATGCTCCAGGTACTGCCAGCGACCTTTCAGCACGAAGCCGTGGACCGGGTTCGGGTGGCGGTGACGCGACAAGACACCCGCCCGCTGCACCTTCAGGATGTTCACCCAGTAGCCCTGGCTGGCGTTCAGGCACAGTGGGCGGAACCAGACGTTTTCTGCCTGGGGCACCCAGACACGGTCATCGGTGGGTACCGCGTCGGGGACGACGATATCCTTGCCGGCCTCGGGGGGCATCGGCAGTTGGTAAGGCATTCGTGCCTGGTCTTGTGTGTCGCTCATTTCCTTGTCCTTCACATCACGCCAAAGGTTTCGAGCGCCTGCGCGGCGGACATGCCGCCCTTGATCGCACGCTCGACTTCGTTTTCGGTTTCCGCCTTTTCGACGGCACGTCGGATGGCCTCGGCCTCCGCTTCGCGGGGGATCACCAGAACGCCCTCGCGGTCGCCGAACAGCAGTGCGCCCGGTTCGATCCGCACGCCTTCGATCTCGATCGCGCAGCGATAGTCGATGACCTTGCCGCGCGGGCCCTGATCCTGTGCGTAGACGCCACGGCAGAACGTCGGGAAGCCCAGCGCCTCGATCCCGTCCGCATCGCGGACATAACCGTCGAGGATTGCACCGGCGGCCTTGAGATAGGTCGCGCGGGTCGCCATCAGCTCCCCCCAGAGCGCGTAGCGCAGAGAAGAGCCGGTGGCGATATAGATCTCGCCCTCTTTCAGATCGTCGAGCGCCTCGAGCATCAGGCCGAAGGGCTTGTGCGCCAGCGGGCCTTTCGCGGTCTCGGCGCCGTCGTCGAAGATATCCGCTTCAAGCACCGGCATGGCGCGGCCGGCTATCTTCATCCCCGGTTTCAGGGGCGCGATCCCGGCGGGCAGGAACTGCCGGCGCAGGCCCATCTGGTCCAGCACATCGCCCACCACCGCGGTGAACAAGCGGGTCTTGAGCAGGTCGAAAAGTTCGGTATCGGTCATGCGATCCTCCATGTCAGACAGCGGCATATCCGCCGTCCACCGGCAGGATCGTGCCCGTCACGAACCCTGCGGCGTCCGACGCAAGAAACAGCGCGGGACCGGCAAGGTCCGTAGCCCGGCCCCAACGCCCCATCGGCGTGCGGCTAATGATGGCGCGCGACCGTTCCTTGTCTTCGCCCAACTGGGCGGTCAGGGCCGTGGCGATCCAGCCGGGGGCCAGTGCATTGACCCGGATGCCGTCCGCGGCCCAGGCGACGGCAAGCGATTTGGTCAGCTGGCCGATACCCCCTTTCGAGGCTGCATAGGCGGGCGACGTCGGGCTGCCGAAGAACGTCAGCATCGACGCGGTGTTGATCACGCATCCCTGGGCCCGCTTCAGCGCGTCATGCGCGGCTGCGCAGCAGCGCTGGGTGCCGTTCAGGTTGACGTCCACCACGTCGGCAAAGCCTTCGGGCGTGAACTCTGCTCCGCCGCGCCGGATGATGCCGGCCGCGTTGACCAACACGTCGATGCTTTCGAACCCGGCAAAGAAAGCCTCGACCCCTGCGCCGTCGCGCACGTCGAGCTGGGCGAGGCTCAGGCCATCGGCGCTCTCGTCCGGCAGTTCGTGCCCGGTGGCCGTGACGGTGTCGCCTTCGGCGGCGAAGGCCTCGGCGATGGCGCGGCCGATTCCGGTCGTGCCGCCGATGACAATGACGGTGCGGCTCATGCGATACCTCTTTCGGTTTGCGGACGGCGCGCCTTGCGCAGCGAGACGATGGCCAGCGCCACCCAGACGAGCAGCGTGACGACGCCAAGCGTACCGCCGATGGGACGGGCAAAGAACTCCAGCGCTTGCCCGTCGGACTTGATGATGGATTTCATGAAATTCTCCTCGATCAGCGGGCCGAGGATCAGCGCCAGGATCATCGGGGCCAGCGGGAAGTCGTTCTCCTCCAGCACGAAGGCCAGCAGGCCGAGGATCAGCATCACCCAGATGTCGAAGACGGTGTTGTTGGCCGCAAACGCACCGATCACGCAGAACAGCAGGATCACCGGGAACAGTGCCCGCTGCGGTAACACCAGCAGGCGGCGCGAACCGAGGATCGCAAGCAGGCCCAGCGGCAACATGATCAGGTTCGCCAGGATGAACACGACAAAGATCGCGTTCACCAGCCCGGCGTCCATGACGAAAACCATGGGTCCGGGCGTGATCCCCTTCATCAGCAGAACGCCGATCAGGATCGCCGTGATCGTATCGCCGGGAATCCCGAACACCAGGCTGGGCACATAGGCCCCCGAAAGCGAGGCGTTGTTCGCGCTAGAGGCGCTGACAATGCCCTCGGGGTGGCCGGTGCCGAACTTCTCGGGCGTTTTCGAGAACCGTTTGGCAAGAGCGAAGGCGATCCAGCTGGCAATGTCCGCGCCCGCACCGGGCAAGGCGCCGATCACGCTGCCCAGCACCGACGAACGGGCCACGCCGCCTTTGTAGCGCCAGATCGTCCCGCCGACGCCGTGCATCATCGCACGCATGCGCAGGCGCGGCACCTCGCCCGGCTGCTGTGGGTCGGCGGATTTGCGCAGGATCTCGGTAATCGCGAACATGCCGATCAGCACCGGGATGATCGAAATGCCGCCGATCAGTTCCGTATCGCCGAAGGTGAAACGGCGGATGCCCATGACCACGTCGATCCCGATGGTCGACAGCATCAGCCCGATGCTCAGGGAAAGGACGCCTTTTACAGCCGGTCCCGTGCTGACTATCACCGCGCAGGACAGGCCCAGCAGCGCCAGCCAGAAGTATTCGTAGCTGGAAAAGCCCAGCGAGAACCGCGCGATCTGCGGCGCGGCAAAGATGAGGATGGCGACACCGACTAACCCGCCGATGACCGAGCAGACGAGGTTGACGCCCAAGGCCAGTTCCACCTGGCCTTTCTCGCGCATGCGGAACGCCTCGTCGGTATAGGCGGCCGAGGCTGGCGTTCCCGGGATGCGCAGAAGCGCGCCGGGAATGTCCCCGGCAAAGATCGCCATGCTGGTCGCGGCGACAATGGCGCCGATGGCGGGCACCGGATCAAGAAAGAAGGTCAGCGGCACGATCAGCGCCGTCCCCATGGTGGCCGTCAGGCCGGGGACCGAACCGATGGCAAGGCCGTAGATGGCTGCGGCGACGATCACCAGCAGAACATCGGGGACCAGAACGGTCCCTGCAGCGGAAAGCAGCGCGTCCATCAGTAGATCACCTCGGTCAGGATACCCAGCGGCAACGGCACCATCAGGAACCGGGCGAACAGCAGCCAGATCGCCAGCGACGCCCCGGCGGCGGTCAGCACCGACGCCAGCGGACGAACGCCGTTGTTCAGAAGCATGAGAAGCAGCAGAACCGGCACCACGATGGGAAAGCCGATCGGCTTGGCAAGAAGGATGTAGGCGACCGCGAAGGCCGGAACCGCCAGCATCCGCCGCACACCGCCCGGCGTGCGGATCCAGCCCGCCAGCGCCATGATCGGTGCGCGCGACCGCAGGCCCGACAGGATCAGCGCGGCGCCACCCAGCAGCATCACGCCTGCGATGATTGTGGGAAAGGTTCCCGGACCAAGCGGTTGGTCCGGGAGGGTCGGGAATGTCCGCGCCTCCAGAAGGATCAGAAGCGAGACGACGACGAAGACGCCCCCGAGAATCGCGTCATTGAACTTCATGCGCCGACACTCCCTAACGATTACTGGCCGAGGCCAAGCTTGCCGATCACCTCGGCGTTCGACGCAGCGGCATCGGCCATGAACGCGCCGAATTCGTCCGAAGGCAGCCAGCGCACGCCAAAGCCGCGCGAGGACATGAACTCCTGGAACTTTTCGCTTTCATAGACGGTCTGCAGCGCCGCCTCGAGTTTGGCTGCCGTGTCGGCGTCCAGGCCCTGCGGGCCGACGATGCCGCGCCAAGTGCCCCCGACCGATGCGGTCCCGACAACTTCCTCGGCGGTCGGCACGTCCGGATAGGCTTCCAAGCGCTCGGCCGACAGGACGGCCAGCGTCTTGACCAGGCCCGCGCTGCGCATCGAGTCAGCCTCGGGCAGCGAGGACGGGACGATCGCGACACCGCCCGCGACCAGTTCCTGGAAGCCCGGCGCCGCGCCCTGGCTGGGAACCACCGGCACGGATTTCGGATCAATACCGTTGGCGTTCAGGAAGCCCGCGAACGCCAGGTGATAGGCAGCGCCCACCGGAAAGCCCGAAGCCTTGTACTCGCCCGGGTTCGCCTTGATCGCCTCGAGCGCCGCGGCAGCGTCTTCCCATTCGCTGTTCGCATGCACGTTGAAGGCCGAGGCGTCGAAGTTCACCAACCCGATCGGGGTCATGCCCTCGGGCGAGATCTGCGAGGTGCCGATGGCGGCATAGGTGGTGATTTCGGCGGTGGCGAGCCCGATGGTATAGCCATCGGCGTCCGCTTCGATCATCGCGGTGTGGCCGACGATGCCGCCAGCGCCGGTGCGGTTCACTACGTTTACGGGAACACCCAGCTCGGCGCTCAGGCCCTCGGCCACGGTGCGGCCCACGGCATCGGTACCGCCGCCGGCGGACCAGGGCACGATCAGGGTGATCGGGCGTTCGGGATAGTCGGCCAGTGCCGGGGCGGCACAGGCGACGGTCATGGCAACCGCGGCCAGAAGCTTGGTCTTCATCGAAGTCCTCCGTTGGTGAAGATCAGTCGTCCCGGGCAGCGGCCTTGGCCGCGGCCTCGGGGGCAAACAAAAGGTCGGTGTCGGATTCCGCCTGGCTCAGCACCTGTTGCATCGCCAGGCGTGCGCCCTTTGGGTCGCGGGCAGCAATCCGTTCGGCCACGGCCCGGTGGTTGGGTATGTTGCGGCGGAAGTTGCCGGGCACGGCGATCAGCGCGTCGAAGTTTGCACGCAGGGCCTGCATGATCGCCCGTGCGATGCAGGCGATGAACCGGTTGCCAGTGGCATCGGCAACGGAAAGGTGGAACTGCAGGTCAGCCTCGACCGAGGCCGGGTGATCCTCGGCATCGGCCATTGCGTCCATCCGCGCCACGATGGCGGCGATCTCGGCAACCTGAGCCTCGGTCGCGTTGGTGGCGGCGTCTGCGGCGGCGAACGGCTCTACCATTTCGCGCACGCGGAGGATCTCGCGCATGAAGGCGGGGTCAACGCCCGCCGGGCCGGTCGCCCATTCGATCAGTTCAACATCAAGCGCGTTCCAGCGCTCACGGGGCAGGACCACGCTGCCGCGCCGCGGGGCGATCTCGACCATGCCCTTGGCCACCAGCAGGCGCATCGCCTCGCGCAGGGTGTTGCGTGAAACCTGGAAGGTCGCGGCCAGCTCTGCCTCCAGCGGCAGGCGCTCACCCTCGGCGAATTCGCCGCTGATGATCGCGGTTCCGATCGCGCGCGCAGCGGCGTGCGAACCTGAAACCCAAGGCTGTTGCGTGGTCGTCAAAGGTTCCCCCCATGCACCGGTTCGAAGCGCCGGTTTTTGTTTGGTAGGATGAATAGCGAAGCGCCCGGAAGCTGTCAAACGGGAATGACCCAATCAAGCCATTGCCTTCGGTTTCCACCCAGCCGTGCAAGCCTATGGACAAGACAGGAACACTGTGAAAACCATTGCGCGCACCCTGGCGACAGAGACCCTGCCGCACGGGTTCCGACTACTGGGAGGAAAGAAATGGATCGTCGTAAGTTCATCAGCAGCGCCGCCATCGGCGCTGGCGCAACCGCTCTGGCCGCGCCGGCCATCGCACAGGACAGGATCACCTGGCGCATGACCACCACCTGGCCCAAGAATTTCCCTGGCCTGGGTGTCGGCGCGCAGCGCTTGGCTGACCGCATCACCCTGGCTTCGGGCGGCCCCGGATCACGCCGCCGTGCGCCTTGCGGTAGCCGTTGCCCTTGGCCTTCGACCGAGAACGCAGGTGGAAGCTGATCGCAACGTAGAAGGGGCGCTTGCCGTCGACGATCGTGGCCTTCAGCCGGAAGGGTTGCCCAT
>JBFHFG010000140.1:0-7084 GCA_041583815.1 Halovulum sp. | reverse complement strand
GGGTTGAACTCGAGATCCTCGTCCTCTTCCTGGCGGGTTCCAGCCTCGGGCTCGTCGAAGTTGACGAACACGCCCAGCTGGTCCTGCAGGATGCGGGCGGCATAGGCGATCGCGTCCTCGGGGCTGACGGAACCGTCGGTCTCGACGTTGAGGGTCAGCTTGTCATAGTCCAGCACCTGGCCCTCGCGGGTGGGCTCGACCTTGTAGCTGACCTTCTTGACCGGCGAGAACAGCGCATCGACCGAGATCAGGCCGATCGGCGCATCCTCGGGGCGGTTCTTGTCGGCTGCGACATAGCCTTTGCCCTGCTCGACGGTTAGCTCCATGTAGAGGCTGGCGCCTTCGTCCAGGTGGCAGATCACGTGATCGCGGTTCAGGATCTCGATCCCGGCGCTTTCAGCGATGTCACCGGCAACGACCACGCCCGGCCCCTGCTTGTTGATCGAGACGCGCTTCGGCCCCTCGACTTCCATCTTCAGGCTGACGCCCTTGAGGTTCAGGACGATATCGGTCACATCTTCCCGCACGCCATCGACGCTCGAGAATTCGTGCAGCACGTTGTCGATCTGAACGCTGGTGATCGCCGCACCCTGCAGCGAGGACAGCAGCACGCGGCGCAGAGCATTGCCCAGCGTCAGGCCGAAGCCCCGCTCCAGCGGCTCGGCGACAGCGGTGGCCTGGCGCATGGCGTCTGCGCCGGGCTTGATGTCCAGCCCCGTGGGCCGAATCAGTTCTTGCCAGTTCTTGTGGATCATGCGTGGGCCTCCATGCTCGCGGTCCGCTCCGATCCCGTGTGAGCGGTCGCCCTCGAGGGTCTTTTCAAACAGGAACGGCCAGCGGCGGCGCAAAGCCCCCGCTGACCCCCAGTATCAGAACGGCTCAGACGCGCCGACGCTTGGGCGGGCGGCAGCCGTTGTGTGCGATCGGGGTCACGTCCCGGATCGCGGTAATGGTGAACCCGACAGCCGACAGGGCGCGCAGCGCGCTCTCACGACCGGAACCGGGGCCCTGCACCTCGACCTCGAGGGTGCGCATACCATGTTCCTGTGCCTTGCGACCGGCGTCTTCGGCGGCCATCTGAGCGGCATAGGGGGTGGATTTGCGCGACCCCTTGAAGCCCATCGTACCGGCGGACGACCACGAAATGGCGTTCCCCTGCACGTCGGCGATCAGGATCTTGGTGTTGTTGAAGCTTGCGTTGACGTGCGCGACGCCGGCCGAGATGTTCTTCTTGACCTTCTTCTTGCCGCGCAACTTGGTATCACGTGCCATGATCCTGCCCCTTACTTCTTCTTGCCGGCGATCGGCTTCGCGGGGCCTTTGCGGGTCCGCGCGTTGGTGTGGGTGCGCTGACCGCGCACGGGCAGGTTGCGACGATGGCGCAGACCGCGATAGCAGCCCAAGTCCATCAGACGCTTGATGTTCATCGAACGCTCACGACGCAGGTCGCCTTCGACCATGTAGTTCGCGTCGATATGCTCGCGCATCTGCAGAACTTCGGCATCCGACAGTTCATTGACGCGGCGGGTGGTGTCGATGCCCACGGCCTCGCAGATATTGCGAGCGGCGGAGTCGCCGATACCATGAATATAGGTGAGTGCGATGTGCACCCGTTTGTTGGTGGGGATGTTCACCCCGGCGATACGGGCCAAATGCTTTCTCCGTCTCGTTGCGGTTCCGTAACCCCAGAACCTTTTTTCACAACAGCAGCCCACCCGCGGATGCCGGTGGGCCGTACATTTCTCACGAAAGGGTCATGCGACTCGCTCTGGTGGAGAAGCTGGCAAAATATGGATGCGGGGGCTGGTGTCAACCCCCCTTTGCCAACCTTCCCGGAAAGGCGTCAGCCCTTGCCGTTCAGCGCGCCCGCGACCCGCGCGGCAACTTCCGAAATCTCGCCCAGCCCGTCGATCGAGACCAGTTTGCCGCCGGCATAGTAATAACCGATCAACGGCGAGGTTTCCTTGTAGTACGCAAGCAGCCTGGTGCGCATCGTCTCGGCGTTGTCGTCGGGGCGACGCTTGAACTCGGTCCCGCCGCACTTGTCGCATACGCCGTCCTTGGCCGGCTGCTTGGTCTTGTCGTGGTAGACCTCACCGCAATTGCCGCAGGTGAAACGACCGGACACGCGGGCAACCAGTTCCTCGTCGTCGGCGATCTGCATCTCGACCACCGCATCCAGGGTCTTTCCCTTCGCCTTCAGCAAGTCGGCCAAGGCGTCGGCCTGCTTCAGCGTACGCGGGAAACCGTCAAAGATGATCCCCTTCTCGCCCACACCCTGATCGAGCTGTTCCTCGATCAGGCCGATGACGATCTCGTCGGTGACCAGGCTGCCGCTATCCATGATCTCGGCGACCTTGTTGCCAAGGTTCGTGCCCGAGGAGCGGGCGGCGCGCAGCATGTCGCCAGTGGAAAGCTGCACCATGCCGCGTTCATCGACCAGCTTGTGCGCCTGAGTACCCTTCCCCGCACCGGGCGGGCCAAGCAGAATGATATTCATCTTCGCGCCTTCGTCCGTTTCCGACCCTTGCTCCGCAGCTTGGACTTCTCGATCAGCCCTTCATACTGGTGCGCCAACATGTGGCTTTGCACCTGAGTGATCGTATCCATGGTCACCGACACCACGATCAGCAGCGAGGTGCCGCCGAAGTAGAACGGGATGGCAAACTGCGAGATCAGAAGCTCGGGCAGCAACGCCACGGCAGCCAGGTAGGCCGAGCCGACGACCAAGATACGGCTGACGACGTAATCCAGGTAATCCACCGTGCGCGGCCCCGGGCGAATGCCGGGAACGAAGCCGCCCTGCTTCTTAAGATTGTCGGCCACGTCCTCGGACTTGAACGACACATTGGCGGTGTAGAAGTAGGCGAAAAAGACGATCAGCGTGATGAACAGCAGATAGTAGAGCGGCTGGCCACGGCCCAGGTACGCCTGGACGTAGCTCAGCGGCCCGGTGCCGGGCGTCGAGAAGGTTGCGACCGTCGTCGGCAACAACAGCAGCGACTGGGCGAAGATCATCGGGATCACGCCGGCCGGGTTCAGTTTGATCGGCAGGTTCGAGCTTTCGCCGCCGTACATCTTCTGCCCGACCTGACGGCGCGGGTACTGGATGTGTATCTTGCGCAACGCACGCTCGACGAAGACGATGAACATGATCACCGCGATCGCCATCACGATCACGCCGACGATGATCGCCGGGCTCAGCTGGCCGGAACGGCCGCTGGCAAAGAACTGCGCCAGTGCGGAGGGAAGTTCGGCGATGATGCCCACGAAAATGATCAGCGAAACGCCGTTGCCGATGCCGCGCTGGGTGATCTGTTCGCCCAGCCAAAGCAGGAACATCGTGCCACCCACAAGCGTGATGACGCAGGACGCGCGGACGAACCAGCCCGGATCCAGCACCAGGCCCTGGCTTTCAAGCCCGACCGCGATGCCGTAAGCTTGGAAGGTGGACAGCAGCACGGTGCCGTAGCGGGTGTACTGGTTCAGTTTCTTCCGGCCAGCCTCGCCTTCCTTCTTCAGCGCTTCGAGCTGCGGGACCATTGCCGCCATCAGCTGAACGATGATCGAGGCCGAGATGTAGGGCATGATGCCCAGCGCGAAGATCGCCATTCGGCTGACCGCGCCGCCGGTGAACATGTTGAGGATCCCGCCGATACCCTGGCTCGCCCCTTCGAAGAACCGGCTCAGTTCGATGGTATCGATGCCCGGCACCGGAATGAAGGTGCCGACGCGATAGACGATCAGCAGGCCGAGGGCGAAGAGGATTCTCTGCTGCAGCTCCTTGGCCTTGCCGAATGCACCCCAGTTGAGGTTGGCGGCCATCTGCTCCGCGGCTGATGCCATGTGGCGTCTCTCCCAAAACTGCGCCGCGGAACGCTAAGGCGTTCAGCGGCGCGAACTGTCTCGAACGATGTAAGGTGTGGGCGCGAAGCCCACAACCTCTTATTCCGCCGCAGTCTCGGCCGGAGCCTGAACCGTGACCGAACCGCCGGCCTTCTCGACCGCTTCCACGGCTGCTTTCGAGGCGCCGGTGACGGTCAGGTTCAGCTTGGCGGTCAGTTCACCCTTGGCCAGCAGACGAACGCCGTCCAGTTTCCGACGGACCAGACCGCTTTCGACCAGCTTGTCCTCGTCCACCGCCGAACCGGCGTCAATCTTGCCGGCGTCGATGAATTTCTGCAGGACACCCAGGTTGATGACCGCGAACCGCTTGGCGTTCGGCTTGTTGAAGCCGCGCTTCGGCAGACGCTGGTAGAGGGGCATCTGGCCGCCCTCGTAGGCGTTGATCGCCACACCCGAGCGGGATTTCTGACCCTTGATACCGCGACCGGCGGTTTTACCCTTGCCCGAACCGGGGCCACGGGCAACGCGCTTTTTCGCGCGCGTCGCGCCCGGATTGTCGCGAAGTTCATTGAGTTTCATGTCGCTTCCTTTCCTGCCGGATACGACCCCCAGCGACGGGAGTGGCCGACCACGGCGTCAACAAATGGATTCGGGCCCATGCGGACCACCGGAGGCGTATAAACGCGAAGCGGGGTCAGGTGCAAGGGGCCTGCCGGCCTGGATACGCCCGATGGACTAGCACTTCTGCTCGTTTAGCGCGCGAACGCTGCACCACACGACGCCAGAACGAAAACGCCCCGACCGTTCGGCCGGGGCGCTGTCTGTTCGACCCCCGGACGAACCGGGGCGGCGCGGCGTATCAGTCGCGCTCTTCGACGATCTGCACGAGGTGCGGGATCTTGGCGACCATGCCGCGGATCGACGGCGTGTCTTCCAGTTCCCGAGTCTTGTGCATCTTGTTCAGGCCCAGGCCGATCAGCGTTTCGCGCTGATCTTTCGGGCGGCGGATGGGCGAACCCACCTGCTTCACAACGATCGTAGCCATGCTCAGGCCTCCGCGGTTTCGGCCGGTGCGTCGGCGGCAGGCGCCGCGTCGGTTTTCGGCAGGATGTCGGCCACCTTCTTGCCGCGGCGAGCCGCGACCATCCGGGGGCTGGATTCCAGCTTCAGACCGTCCAGCGTGGCACGAATCATGTTGTAAGGGTTTTGGGTGCCGGTCGATTTCGCGACCACGTCCTGAACGCCCAACATTTCGAACACGGCACGCATCGGACCACCGGCGATGATGCCGGTACCCGCAGGTGCCGAGCGCATCACGACACGGCCAGCGCCATGACGGCCCTGCATGTCGTGGTGCAGGGTCCGGCCCTCGCGCAGCGGAACGCGGATCATGCCGCGCTTTGCCGCCTCGGTCGCCTTGCGGATCGCCTCGGGGACTTCCTTGGCCTTGCCCTTGCCGAAGCCGACACGGCCCTTCTGGTCACCGACCACCACGAGTGCCGCAAACCCGAAGCGCTTACCGCCCTTCACAGTTTTCGACACGCGGTTGATCGCAACCAGCCGGTCCTGGAACTCGGGGTTTTCGTCGCGGTCGCGACGGTCGCGGCGCTTATCGTCTCTTGCCATCTCGTCGCTCCCTTAAAACTTCAGTCCGCCTTCGCGGGCAGCATCCGCGAGGGCCTTGACCTTGCCGTGGAACAGGAAGCCGCCGCGATCGAAGAACACTTCTTCGACACCCGCCTTCTTCGCACGTTCCGCGATGGCGGCGCCGATCTTCTTGGCCGCCTCGACGTTGTTCTTGCCGACTACGCCCAGATCCTTTTCCAAGGTCGACGCCGCGGCCAGGGTGATGCCCTGTACGTCGTCGATCACCTGAACCGAAAGGTTCTTGGACGAGCGGTGAACGCTCAACCGCGGACGGCCATCGGCCAGTTTCCGCAGCTTGCTCCGGACGCGCATGCGGCGCTTGCGGAACAGATCTCGTTTGCTGTTTGCCATTGCCTTGCGTCCTTACTTCTTCTTGCCTTCCTTACGGAAGATGAACTCGTCGCGATACCGGATCCCCTTGCCCTTGTAGGGCTCGGGCGCGCGCCAGGCGCGGATATTCGCGGCGACCTGGCCCACGACCTGCTGGTCGATACCCTCGACCACCACTTCGGTGGGTTTCGGGGCCTGGATGGTCACATCTTCCGGGATGTTGAAGTCGACGTCGTGGCTGTAGCCGAGGCTCAGCTTCAGGACTTTGCCCTGCACCTGCGCGCGGTAACCAACGCCGGTGATCTCGAGCTCTTTCTTGAAGCCTTCGGTCACGCCCTGGATGCAGTTCGCAACCTGGGTGCGGCTCATGCCCCACTGCTGACGCGCACGTTTCGAGGTGCCGCGCGGCGTAACCGTCACGGAATTGTCCTCGACCGCCAGGCTGATGTCGTCGGTCGCAGTGAAATTGCGGACGCCCTTGGGGCCCTTCACCTCGATCGACTGACCCGACACAGTGGCGGTTACGCCGCTGGGAAGGGGAACGGGTTTTTTGCCGATACGGGACATCGAACCCTCCTCAGAATACGGTGCAGAGCACTTCGCCACCAACGTTGGTAGCGCGCGCCTGCGCGTCGGACATGACCCCGCGCGGGGTCGAAACGATGGCAACACCCAGACCCTGACGGACCTGCGGCAGTTCCTTGACGCCCGAGTACACCCGACGGCCCGGAGTGGACACGCGGCGCAGTTCACGGATGACAGGCTCGCCCTCGTAGTACTTCAGGCTGATCTCAAGCTCGGGGTGACCCAGCTTGTTCTCGACCTTTTCGTACCCGCGGATGTAGCCCTCGGCCTGGAGGACGTCGAGCACCCAGGCCCGGATCTTCGAGGCCGGCGTGCGGACCGTGGATTTCTGGCGCATCTGCGCGTTGCGAATGCGGGTGAGCATATCACCCAGAGGATCATTCATGGACATATCGGACCCTCCTTACCAGCTGGACTTGACCATGCCGGGGATTTCCCCCCGGCTCGCCAGATCGCGCAGCGCGATACGGCTCATCTTGAGCTTCCGGTAGTAGGCACGGGGACGACCCGTCACCTGGCACCGGTTGTTCAGTCGGGTGGGCGAGGAGTTGCGCGGCAACTCGGCCAGCTTCAGGCGCGCCTTGAAGCGATCTTGCATCGGCAAGTCCTCGTTGCGGGCGATCTCCTTGAGCGCCGCGCGCTAGGAAGCGTATTTCGCCACCAGCTTCTCGCGCTT
>JBFHFG010000139.1:0-7139 GCA_041583815.1 Halovulum sp. | reverse complement strand
TGGATGGACCCGAACCTGCGCGTGCACGCCGGCCTGTTCCTGATGCTTGTCTTCGTCGGTGTCGTCTGGTTCGTGCTGTACCGCACCAAGATCGGGTTCGAGTTCCGGGCCAGCGGAGCGAACCCGGATGCCGCGCGCTATGCCGGGATCCGCGCCGGTTTTGTCATCGTTGCGGCAATGGCCGCGGCGGGGGCGCTTGCCGGGCTGGCAGGGGGAAACCAGGTTCTGGGCGTGTTGGACCGGGCCTCGCCCGGGTTTTCCGCCGGGATCGGCTTCGATGCCATCGCGGTGGCGCTGCTGGGCCGGTCGCACCCGGTCGGTGTGCTGTTCGCCGGTTTGCTGTTCGGCGGGCTCGAGGCGGGCGGGCGGCAGATGCAGGTCGATGCGGGCGTCAGCGTCGACCTGATCGGGATCATCCAGGCGCTGATCATCGTGTTCATTGCCGCGCCGCTTCTGGTGCGCGCGATCTTTCCCTGGGGTTTCCGGCGCAATGGCATCGGAGAGGACGGGCGATGAGCATGACCGCGAACCAGCCGTTCGAGGCTCCGGGCATGGCCGACCCGATCCGCATGCGCCAGACCCGCGTGGTCGGCATCGTCTTGCTGGCCCTGTCGCTGTTCGTCGCCTGGCTGTTCGGCGGCGGCAGCGAGGGCGTGGCGACGTTCAACCTGACCCGCCCGACGGATGCCTTGCCGATCGGGCCGCTGGTGGTACCTGCGGCGCCGTTCGCCTACGTGGCGGCAGCGGTGCTTGCGTTCCTGGGCGCGCGCCAGTTCCTGCGCGGTGGTGGGCGGTGGACCGGCCTGTCGCTGGGGTTCGGGCTGGCGCTGGTGGTGCTGGCCTTCCTTGTCTGGGCGACGGCGGGCAAGGCATTCTCGCTGACGGGAATGCTTCAGGCAATGATGGTGCGCGCTGTGCCGATTGCGCTGGGCGGGCTGGCCGGAACATTGTGCGAGCGGTCAGGCGTCGTGAACATCGCCATCGAGGGCATGTTGCTGGCCGGGGCCTTCACCGGCGCGCTGATGGGGTCGGTGCTGGGCGGATTTGGTGGGCTTTTGTCCGCCGTCGCCATCGGCGGGCTGTTCGGCTTCATCCTCGCGCTGCTGGTCGTGACCTATCGCATGGATCAGATCATCGCGGGGGTGGTCATCAACCTGTTCGTCCTTGGCCTGACATCCTATGTCTCCAGCCAGGTTTTCGCCGAGCAGCGCTGGCTGAACAACGCGCCGGTCTTTCGCGCGATCAAGATCCCGGTTCTCGGCGACATCCCGGTGCTGGGGCCGATGCTGTTCCAGCAGAACATCTTCGTCTATGGCGCGCTGGTGATGGTGGCGGTGGCCACCTACTACCTGTTCTACACGCGGCTGGGGCTGCGCACCCGCGCGGTGGGAGAGCATCCGCGGGCGGCGGACACCCTGGGCGTCAATGTCTACCGCATCCGCTATCTGAACGTCACGCTGGGCGGCATGGTGGCGGGGTTCGGCGGGGCATGGTTCACGCTGGGCTCCGTCGGGCGCTTCGACGAGAACATGACCGGCGGCAGGGGGTTCATCGGGCTGGCCGCGATGATCTTCGGCCGCTGGCATCCGGTCGGGGCACTGGCCGCGGCGCTGGTGTTCGGCTTCGCCGACGCGCTGCAGCAGAAACTGGCGCTGCTTCAGACGCCGATTCCGTCCGAGTTCCTGGCGATGGCGCCCTATATCGCCACGATCGTCGTCGTGGCCGGGCTGGTCGGGCGCGCACGGCCCCCGGCGGCGGACGGCAAGCCCTACGTCAAGGAACAGTAGGAAGCCTCAGCGCGCGCCATCTTCGTCCACATAAACATGCTCTGGGCCCGGAAAGCTGCGGGCGCGCACCTCTTCGGCGTAGGTGCTGATCGCCTTCGCGGCCTGCTCGGCCAACTGGCTGTAGCGCTTGACGAATTTCGGTTTGAACGCGTCGAACAGGCCCAGCATGTCGTCGATCACCAGGATCTGGCCGTCGCACCCCGCCGAAGCGCCGATACCGACGGTCGGGATGCCGATGCGCCGCGTGATCTTGTCTGCCAGCCCGGCGGGGATCTTTTCCAGCACGACGGAAAAGGCGCCGGCCTCGGCCACGGCCTGCGCGTCGTCCAGGATCTTGTCGCCCGTCGCGCCCTTGCCTTGAACCCGATAACCGCCCAGCGCGTGAACCGCCTGCGGGGTAAGCCCGATGTGGCCCATCACCGGGATCCCGCGATCCACCAGGAAGCGGATCGTCTCGGCCATGTGCCGCCCGCCCTCGAGCTTGACGGCACCGGCACCGGTTTCGGCCATGATGCGGGCGGCATTGCGGAACGCCTGCTGCGGGCTTTCCTCGTAGCTGCCGAAGGGCATGTCCACGACCATCAGCGCGCAGTTCAGCCCGCGCGCGACGGCCTGCCCGTGCAGGATCATCATGTCCAACGTGACCTGCAGGGTCGAGGGCAGTCCGTGCAGCACCATGCCCACGCTGTCGCCCACCAGCACCAGGTCGCATTCGGCATCGGCCAGCTGCGCCACCGGGGTGGTATAGGCGGTCAGGCAGACCAGCGGCACGCCGCCCTTGCGTGCGCGTATGTCCGTCGCGCCAAGGGCCTTAGCGGGGGATGTCCGGCTCATCGAAACCTCCTGTCCAGTCGTACCGTCGCCAGGGCGCTAGAAATCCAGTCCCAGATCCAGCGTCCGGGCCGAATGGGTCAGCGCCCCCGAGGATATGTAGTCCACCCCTGTCGCGGCGACCTCGGCGATACGCTCCAGCCGCATGTTGCCCGACGCCTCGAGCGTGAGGCGGCCATCGTTGATCCGGACAGCCTCGCGCAGGGTGGGCGTGTCCATGTTGTCCAGCAGCACGACATCGGCGCCACCCGTGCGCAGGACCTCGTCAAGTTGATCCAGGCGATCGACCTCGATCTCGACACGCATCATGTGGGAGGCATGCTCTCTGACCGCCTGCAGCGCAGGGGCGATCCCGCCGACCGCCGCGATATGGTTGTCCTTGATCAGGATCGCATCCGACAACGAGTAGCGGTGGTTGAAGCCGCCGCCGTGCAGCACGGCCTGCTTCTCGACCTGGCGCAACCCCGGCGTCGTCTTGCGGGTACAGGTGATGCGGGTTGCGGTCCCGGCGGTCTCGGTGACGAAGCTGGCCGTCAGCGTGGCGATGCCCGCCAGCCGCCCGGCGAAATTCAGGGCAACCCGTTCCGCCGACAGGATCGAGGCCGCCTCGCCCGTGATCTCCATCAGCACCTCGCCAGCCCGGACCGGGGCGGCATCTGCGATCAGGGTTCGGACGGCCAGTGTCGGGTCGACCAATCGAAAGGCGATGGCGGCGACCTGCATGCCGGAAACAACGCCGGCCTCGCGCGCGCGCAGGCGGGCCGTGACCGTGGTTCCCGCGCGCACGACGGTGCGGGTGGTGATGTCGCCATAGGCGCCCAGGTCTTCGACCAGCGCGGCGCGCACCAGAGGTTCGAGTATCAGGTCCGGCAGCGGCGGAACGGCGGTCATGGGTAAGGCTCCGGTTCGAATTCGGCGCGCAGGTCAAGGGCCTGGGCCAGCGTCAGGCGGCTGCGGACACCGGGTGTGCCGGTGGGCACGGGGTGATCCGCGCGGAAATGCGCGCCGCGACTTTCAGTGCGCAGCAGGGCGGCCGCAGCAATCAGCGTGGCGGTCGCGGTCATGTTGTGCAGTTCGGCGCTATGCGGCTGCATGGCTTCGACCGCGGCGATGCCCGCGAGTGCCATGTGCAGCCCGTCGGCATCGCGTATCACGCCCACGTTGGCGGTCATCAGGCCGCGCAACCGGGCTACGGCCTCGGGCGACGGCTCTGCCGTGACGGGCAGGGACGGGGGTTGGCTGGACGATTGCGCGGCACCGGTCCGCCCGTCCACCGCCTGGGCAATGCCGCGGGCGCAGCGTCGGGCATAGACCAGCGCTTCGAGCAGCCCGTTCGAGGCTAGCCGGTTCGCCCCGTGCAGCCCGGTCGACGAGGCTTCGCCGCAGACCCACAGGTTGCGCAGGCTGGCGCGTCCGTCTGCATCGGTCGCGACTCCGCCCATGTGATAGTGCGCCGCGGCGGCCACCGGGATCGGCTGGCGCAGTGGGTCGATCCCGGTGCGCGCGCAGGCGTCGGCGACGGCCGGAAACTCGGTCGTCAGGCGGGCACCCAGCGCCACGCGGGTGTCCAGGGCGGGGCGCAGGCCTGCGCGCGTCTGGGCGTGGATCGCGCGCGCGACGATGTCGCGTGGTGCCAGTTCGGCGTCGGGATGCACCCCGGTCATGAACCGTTCGCCATGCCGGTTGACCAGGTGCGCGCCTTCGCCCCGCAATGCCTCGGTCGCCAGCGGCGCGGGGTCCAGGCCGCAGTCGATGGCGGTCGGATGGAACTGGACGAACTCCGCATCCGCGATCACCGCGCCTGCGCGGGCCGCCATTCCGATCACCTGCCCCAGGATCCGCGAAGGGTTCGTGGTCAGGGCGTACAGGCCGCACGACCCGCCCCCGGCGAGCAGGCAGGCGGGTCCGCTGACCGTGATCGGTGCGGCACACTGGTCGCCGGTCGCGCGAATCTCGACCCCGGTAACAGCCCCGTCCCGGGTGGCCAGCCCGGTCGCCAGCATGCCTTCGAGCACGCGGATCGACGGGGTTTGCCGGACCTGCGCGATCAGCGCGCGCATGATCTCGGCCCCCGCCTGGTCGCCGCGCACCCTCACAACGCGCGCCGCGCTGTGCGCAGCCTCGCGCGACAGCACGTAGCTGCCGTCCGGGAGGCGATCGAACGGGGTGCCCAGCGTGGTCAGGTCAAGGATGTGATCGCGGGCGTCCGCAGTGACCGAAGCCGCGATCAGCGGATCGACGCAGCCCGCACCGGCCCGCACCGTATCGGCGGCATGCTCCGCCGCGCTGTCTGCCGCGTCCATTGCTGCCGCGACGCCACCCTGCGCCCAGGCGGAACTGGCCCCCTGGCCCAGCACCTCGGGCGAGATCACCAGCACCGGGATCGGCGCCAGCTTCAGCGCGGCATAAAGCCCGGCCAGCCCGCCGCCGACGATAATGACCCGGTCGCTGGCAAGAGTATCCACGCCGCTGGCCCGGTCAGGCCGCAGCGGCGGACAGGTCGATCATCCGCTGCACGGCCCGGCGCGCGTTCTCGGCCACGGTCGGGTCGACCTCGACCGCGCCGGTCATCGTGTGCAGTGACCAGAGAACCTTCTCCAGCGTGATCATCTTCATGTAGGGGCACATGTTGCAGGGGCCGACGAAATCGACGTCGGGCAGCTCGTCGGCGATGTTCGAGGCCATGGAACATTCGGTCACCAGCATCGCACGCGGCGGGCGCTGGGCCTGCACATAGTCGATGATGCCGCTGGTCGAACCGGAGTAATCTGCCTCGGCCACCACGTCGGGCGGGCATTCGGGGTGGGCGATGATGCGAGTACCGGGGTTCCATTCGCGGAACTCGCGCAGGTCGCTGGCGGTATACTGCTCGTGCACGATGCACGATCCGTCCCACCAGACGATGCGCTTGTCCGGCACCTGCCGCGCCACGTTCTGCGCAAGGTACTTGTCCGGCGTCATGATGACGGTGTCGCTGTCCATCGCCGCCACGATCCGCGCGGCGTTGGACGAGGTGCAGCACACGTCCGACGCCGCCTTCACCTCGGCCGAGGTGTTGACATAGGTGACCACCGGCGCACCTGGATACCTGCGCCGCATCTCCTCGATCCCCTCGGGAGTTATACTTTCCGCCAGCGAGCATCCGGCGTCCATGTCGGGGATCAGCACGGTGCGGTCCGGGTTCAGGATCTTGGACGTCTCGGCCATGAAGTGGACACCGCACTGGACGATGACATCGGCCTCGACCTCGGTCGCCTTGACGGCCAGTTGCAGACTGTCGCCAACATGGTCCGCGATCCCGTGATAGATCTGCGGCGTCATGTAGTTGTGCGCCAGCACGACCGCGTTGCGTTGCGCCTTAAGCGCGTTGATCGCCGCCACGTAGGGCGCGTGGACCGCCCAGTCCGGGGCCGAAACCACGCGGTCCATACGGGCGTGGATCTTGTGCATGTCCGCGGCAAGTGCCAGCGACGGTGCAAGGTCGTAGTGGGCGGATAGTTCGGCGCGCATGGCCGTCTGGTCGAGCAAGTCCCTGTCCCCGATCCCGTGCGGGACATGCGCCTTGGGTGGCGCGATGCGTCCCTGCGTTCCCGCGCGCTGCTGCGCGCGGCGCCGTACGTTTAGCGGCTGGCTTACCTAAGGGCAAGTTCATGGGCGTACCGCCCGCTTACTTGCCGTGACGATCCCGTTTCCCGGCCTCGGCGATCAGCGCGGCGAGGCGATAGAAGCCATGAACCATCTTGGAGTAAGGCAGCAGCACGAACAGGGTCAGCACCGTGGCAAGATGCAGCGCCAGCAGGGGCGCGACCGCGCCGGTGTCCGTGGCGGCATACAATGCAAGACCGGTAAAGCCGGTCAGCCCCAGCAGCACGATAAAGGCCATCTCGCCGCCCCAGACACGCCGGGCGCCAAGGTCTGCATCGGCGCGGGTCTTCAGCCACGCCAGCCCGGTGCAGCCGATCACCAGCAGGATGCCGCCCGGCACACCCAGCAGTTTGGGCAGGCTGAAGAACCCGTAGGGGGCTTTCATCCCGAAGACATAGTGCAGGATCGTGCCGGACCCGGTCGCCGCGAAGCACAGCAGGAAACCGTACATCACCGCCTGGTGAAACCGGCGGCGGGTGTCGGAATACCGGTCGCCTTCCTCGAAATTGCAGCCTTGTCCCTGGCCGCCATTCAGGTTCTTCAGTCGCGCGGCATCGCGCAGGGCCTGCCCGACATGGGCTAAGCGGATCGGCCCGCCGCCGGTCTCGTGCCAATAGGCACGAAGGCTGAGCCAGACCGCAGCCAACGGCAGCAGGAAGGCGGGCGTGAACACCGCGATCATCACGCCGTGCGACAGGTGGGCATAGAAGCCTACGCCGTCCTCGGGGCGCAGTGCTTGCAACAGGCCGAAGAGCAGCGTCAGCGCCAGCACCGCGACCAGGGCGATCGCCAGCCCGCTGCGATGGATCGCGCGGGCAAGAGGTGCCGGGCGGGCCAGACGCTCCCAGCTGTCCTGCCGCACTTCGGCCAGGGCGG
>JBFHFG010000138.1:0-7153 GCA_041583815.1 Halovulum sp. | reverse complement strand
GCGTCCAGCGCGGCGCGCGCCACTGGCAGCGTGCCCGACAGCCCGCCCCATTTACAGATATCGGGTTGCAGGACACCCAACGCCCCCAGCGCGATGGCCGCGCCAAAGGCTGCCCGGTCCGGCATGTTCTCGCCCCCCGCCAGGGGTATGGGCGCGGCGGCGGCCAGCGCAGACCAGTCAGATGCAGGGGCATCGACAGCCAAGGGCTCTTCAAGCCAGCCGGGGGACAGGGGGGCCAGTCGCTCCAGCCGCGACAAGGCGGTGTCCAGATCCCAGGCCTGGTTCGCATCGAACTTCAGCCGGTGCCCGTCGGGCAGTGCTGCGGCAAGCGCCTCGGCCTGGTCCAGCCCGTCACCGGGGCCGAAGCCGATGCGCAGTTTGAACCTGGTGTGGCCCAGTCCGGTCATCCGGGACACCTGGTCCTCCCACCGGTCGGGGCTGATTCCGCTGGCATAGGCCGGAACCGGGCGCGGGGTGCCGCCCAGAACGGCGGCAAGCGGTTTGTCCGCGCGCCGGGCCTGCAGATCGTGAAGCGCGATGTCCACGCCAGCGGCGATCTGGCTGACCGGGCCGGGCTCGCCAGCCTGAAGCGCCACCCGGTGCAGGCGTCGGCGGACAAGGTCGAAGGCCTGCGGGGTTTCGGTCCCGATCCCGGCCAGCGCGGCGGGCAGGACATTCGCGGCCAGCCGGGCGCGGTGCAGGTCACCACCGGGCGGAAAGTTGCACCAGATCTCGCCCCAGCCGTGGGTGCCCTCGGCGTCCTCCAGTCGCAGCAGAAGCGCGGGGCGGTGGGTCAGCGGCCCCATGGTCGTGGGAACGGGGGGATCGACCCGGTGACGCAGATGCAGGATATCGGCGCGGACGATCAGGGAACTCATTTATCGGACTCCAGCCGGTTCATGTCAGGGGTCATCGGCCAGACATGGGTGCTGACGGGATGCACCTGCCCGGCCCAGGCGGCCAGCACGTCCTTGTCCTGACGTCGGTCCCGCATCCGGCGGCGGATCATCTCGGGGTCCCAGCCGTCCAGCACAAGCGCCATCAGCGCCTTCAGCACCGAGGCATGTTCGGGTGCGCGGCTCAGGTCGTGCCGTTCCTGCGGGTCATCGTCCAGGTTGAACAGCAGCGGCGGGTCGCCGGCATAGACGTGCAGCTTCCACGGGCCGCGGCGCACCATCCGGTGCTGCACCGCGCGGCCCCCGGTCCAGGCGGGGACGGCGTCGGTGCAGTATTCGCAGAACACGGTATCGTCCCAGTCCTGCGCGCTTCCGGTCAGAAGCGGCCAGAAACTGCGGCCATCGGCATGAGGCAACGGCGTACCGCCCAACGCCTCGACCATGGTCTGCGACAGGTCCATCAGGCTGACGACCTCGGGGCGCGACGTGTTTTCCGGCAGGACGCCCGGCAGCGACAGGATCATCGGCACCTTGGCGCTTTCGTCGAACAACGTGTGCTTCCACCACAGCCCGCGCTCGCCCACGTGATCGCCGTGATCCGAGGCGTAGACCACCAGCGTGTCGCGATCCAGGCCGTGGGCCCGCAGCCGGTCGAGGATCCTGCCGATCATCTCGTCCATGGTCGAGACCAGGCCCCAGTAGGCCGCACGGGCCAGCCGTGACCGGCGCTCGGGCACCGCGTCGGCGCCGCGGTTGGCGCGCCACCAGGTGATCCACGGGTGATCGCTGGCATCCGCCGGGATCTCGGGCGGGGGCAGCACCTTCAGGTAGTGGTCGATCCACCGGCGGGCCGCGACATAGGGCGCGTGCGGCAGCATCAGGCCGACGGTCAGGCAGAACGGCGTGCCCTCGGCCGCGATACGGTCGAGTGTTGCCAGTGCCGCCTCGGTCACGTCGCGGTCCTTAACCTCGTAGGCGGACCGACCCGCGCCGCAGGCCATCAGGCTTTCGGGGTTCGGATCGTTGGCCTTTTCCAGAACGCCCATGTCGTGGCGCGGCACGCCGGCCCAGTTCGGGCTGTGATCGCCCACCTGCCGCGCGGCATAGCCGTGCATCTGGTCCGGGCCCATTGCGTGCATCCGGCCGATCAGTTCGGGACGATGACCGGCCGCGCCCAGCGCATGCAGCCAAGTGGGAATGTCGCTGGCAAGCGGGTCGTCATTGGTCCAGCACTGTTGACGGTGCGGGTGCCGTGCGCTGAGCATCGACATGCGGCTGGGCACGCAGATCGGCGACGGGCAATAGGCATTGTCCATCCGCACCCCCGACGCCGCCAACCGGTCGAGCGCGGGCGTGCGCACATGCGCATCGCCATAGCAGCCGGCGACGCGCTGGGCGTGCTGGTCCGAGAACAGGAACAGCAGGTTCCTGGCACCGGCGGTCATGGCTGCCCGATCCGCGCCAGCCGCGTGCCGTCGAAGCGCAGCGGCGCGAGCGGGCTTTCAAAAAGCAGCAGGTCACGCGCGCGCAGGTCCGCCAGCAGCGGTTCCGTCACGCGGATCGTGTCCAGTTGCGCGGACGAGCGGATCTGCGCGATGCGCGGCGGCCCATCGGCCCAGCAGGTGGCGACAAGCGCACGGATGCAGGTGATCTCGTCAGGCAGGACGATGGGGATGAAGGCCTTTTCCAGGATCGTCGCGGATACGGCGTTCATGTACATCGCCTTGAGATCCAGTGCCTCGGCCATCGCGCGGGGGATATAGTCGGTCATGCCGATGCCGATCCCGTTGCCATCGGTCCGGGCGCTCAGCTCCAGCGCGGCGATCTTGTGGATGAACGGCTCGGCCGGGTTTTCGACGCCGCGAATGTCCGTCCGGCCCGAGACCGCCGGATCGATGCCAGCGCCCGAGACATCCTTGCCCACCTGTTCCACGATCAGCCCGTCAAGCTGCGCGAAGGGCAGGCGGGCCATCGCCGCCTTGGCCATCTTCAGCAACCGCGCGTCGGTGTCGGCGAATTCCTGCGGGGCGACGACCTCGACGTGGTGGATCTGCTTGCCCGCGGTCTCGACCAGCGCAAGGCCAGCGCAAAGCGGGGCACGTTCGACCACGCGGGCGGCGAGGCGGGGCAGGGTTTCGGCCAGGCCGCGCGGGCCGGCCATGTGAACCTGCCGCGCGCCCTCGGCCTTGCCGAGGCCCACGGCCAGCATCTTGGTCAGACCACTTTCAATTGGGCGGTCGAAACTGGTGTGAGCCTTAACGCGGTTGATAACCAGAATGCCGTCGGCACCGGCGGCATTGGCGTCGAAATGGCAGGTGAATCCGCCCTCGATCCGGCCGTACTGCACCGTTTCCATCGTCGCGCGGACGGGGCAGCCCATGGTGTCTTCGGTGATGCCGAGATGTGCCAGCACGGCGGCCTGGCCTTCGGCGGCGCCGCCGCCATGAGACCCCATGCCGGGCACGATGAACGGGGCAAGGCCGCGCGCCTGCAGCCAGACGACGGCGTTGCGCGCCACCACGTCGATATCGGCGATGCCGCGACTGCCCACCGCCACGGCGACCGAGGCGCCTGCAGGCAGGTCGAACAGATCCGACCGTGCATCGAGTGCCGCGCGAACGGCGGCGGGCAGGTCCGGCAGCGGCTCGGGGTCGGGCTGGCGGATACGCACCTCGGCGAAATCGGGCAGCACTGTGCCGGCGAGGTGCGGCAGGTCGATGTCGGGGAATGTCGGCGCGTGGGTCATCTAATGCTCTCGAGTTCGAACCGCACGTACAATTCGGGCGGCGCTTCATGGCGCGTCATCTCGCGGGCGATGGCGCAGGAGAATTCTGCCTCGGTCCCGGGATCGCGGAAGGCGCGGGTCTGGCCCGGGTCCGCCACCAGATCGTAAAGCGCGGTGCCGGTGTTCTCGATCCCGCCGCCCTGCATCGGCGGGCGCGTGGCGGTCGACAGGGCCGGGCCCTTCAGAAGTGGCATGCCGGTGAAACCGAAACCGGGGTGCAGGTCGGCCGCGCCCAGTTCCTCGGCGGTGAAGGGCGTGACCGCGTGCTGCGGCATCAGCGTGTATTCATGAAGCGGGGCCGCCTCCATGTCCGACGGGTACAGGAAACAGCTGTGCCGACCGTCGGTCGCGTTCAGCGCGCCGCCGAAGATGCCGTAAAGCGCAAGCTCACGGATCGTCCCTCCGTCCAGCGCCGGCAGGATCGACCGCCCGAGCACCGTTTCGGGCGCGTCGATCCGGTGCAACTCCAGCAAGGTCGGCATCAGGTCCATGGTCTGGGTCAGCGCGGCGCAGCGTTCGGGTCGCGCGTGGCCGGGGGCGTGGATGAACAGCGGGATGCGGGCGATCTCGTCCCAGAACGGCATCCGGTTCTTGCCCCACCAGTCATGCTCGCCCAGCAGGAAGCCGTGGTCGGTCGTGACGATCAGCGCCGTATCATCCCAGAGGTTCTGTGCGTCCATCTGGTCCAGCAACCGCCCCAGTTGCGCATCGCAATGGGCGACAAGGGCGGTGTAATTGGCGCGCAGTTCGTCTTCTTCGGCCGTGCTCAGCCCGCCAGAGCGCTGGTAGCGCGGCCAGTCCAGGGCGGGCCCGTCGTAGTCGGTCGGGAAACGCTTGCGGATCTCGGGCGGGGCGAGGAATGGCTCGTGCGGGTCGAAGGTCTCGATCTGCAGGAACCAGTCGTCTGCGTCGCGGTTCGCGTCAAGGAAAGCCAGCGCGCCGTCGAAGGTCTGCGCGCAGGGGAAAGTCTGCTCAGAAAGGATCCGCTCGCGGTTCAGCGCGCCTTGCAGGCGATAGCCGTTGCGGTGGCCTTCGTACTGGTGCGGGTGGGTGTCCTGCTGCAACTGGGGCAGGTCAGGGGGCTGGAAGGCCCAGGGGTCGGCCTCTTGCCCACGCAC
Source organism: Halovulum sp. (assembly GCA_041583815.1). Classification (GTDB taxonomy): domain Bacteria; phylum Pseudomonadota; class Alphaproteobacteria; order Rhodobacterales; family Rhodobacteraceae; genus Halovulum. The sequence continues at coordinate 2,354 of JBFHFG010000138.1, read as the reverse complement.
GAAGTCCCAGGTGGTGAAGGCCGTGTGATAGGTCGCGCCGCCCGCCTCGAAATAGTGGTAGTGGTCGGTGACAAGGTGGCTGTGGATGCCCGCACCGCGCATGAGCCCGGTCAGCGTCACGTCGAACGGCTCCAGCGGGCCCCAACTGCGGTGCAGGAAGTTCAGCCGCCCGGTTTGAAGGTCGCGGCGCGCGGGCATGCAGGGCATCGAGCCGACGTAGTGCGTGTCGAAAACGGTCGTGCGCGCTGCCAGCCGGTCGAAGTTCGGTGTCGGCACCGCCCCGCCATAGCAGGACAGCGCCCTCGCGTTCAGCGAGTCGAAGAGGACAAGGATCGACCTCATGCCGCGCGCCTTTTCCGGCGATAGTCGCTGACGATGGGCCAGACCAGCAGCAGGATCGCGATGATGGTGAAGGCCAGCGGGAACGGACGAGTCCAGATCGGCGACATGTCCCCGGCGGTCATCATCAGGCCCGAGCGCAGTTTCTGCTCGGCCAGCGGCGCCAGCACGAAGCCGATCACGAACGGACCCAGCGGGATCTTCGCCCGCTCCAGCAGGAAGCCGATCACTCCGAACATCAGCATCACCCAGACATCGAACATCGTGTTGTTCAGCGCGTAGGAGCCGATGACGCAGAACATCATCACCACCGGCAGAACGAAGCTGCGAGGCAGGTAGATCAGGTTCGCGATATAGCGCACCGACGAGGTCATCAGGCCCCACATCAGGATGTTGGCGACCAGCGCGGTGGCGATCATGCCCCAGACGATGTCTGCGTTGGTCAGGAACAGCGTCGGTCCTGGCTGGATCGAATGGATCGACAGCGCGCCGATCAGGATCGCGTCGATCACGCTGCCCGGAATGCCCATGGCGATCAGCGGGATCAGCGCGCCGCCCACGGTGGCGTTGTTCGCCGCCTCGGAGGCGATGATGCCCTCTTCCGAGCCGGTGCCGAATTCCTCGGGGGTCTTCGACAGGTTCTTGGCCGTCGTATAGGCCACGACGGACCCGATCGAAGCGCCGATGCCCGGCAGGATGCCGATCCAGGTGCCGATAAAGGACGAGCGGATCATGTTGACGCCGTGGCGCTTGAAATCGCGCAGGCTCATCAGGACGCCGCGGTTGTTGACCTCTGCCCTGTCTGGCAGCTTGCCCATGTTCAGGCAGTCCTTGATGATCTGGCTGACCGCGAAGGTGCCGATCAGCACCGGCAGAAGTTGCAGGCCGCCGTTCAGCATGTACCAGTCGAACGTCAGGCGCGGCATGCCGGTCGCCGGATCAACGCCGGGCATAGAGACCAGCATCCCCAGCAGGCCGGAGATCAGCCCCTTGATCAGCGAACCTTCGCTGACCGAGGCGATCAGCACCATCGCCATCATGATCAGGGTGAAATACTCGAACGGGCCGAACTTGGTGGCCAGGATGGACAGCGGTTTGGTAACAGTGAACAGCACGCCCCAGGCGATCAGGCCACCGACGAAGGACGCGGTGATGCCGAGGCCCAGTGCCCTGCCGGGCCGGCCCGAGCGCGCCATGGGGTAGCCATCGAACGTGGTCATGACGGACGCGGGCGTGCCGGGCATCCGCATCAGCGTGGCGGTGATCAGCCCGCCGCTGATCGAGCCGACATACATCGCGACCAGCAGCACGACGGCGTTGAACGGTTCCATGTAGAAGGTCAGGGGCAGGGTCAGGGCGATCAGCATCGACCCGGTCAGGCCGGGGATCGCGCCGACAACGATGCCCAGCGCCGTGCCGATGAACAGCATGAAGAAGGGCCAGGGCGTGAAGATCTGCCCGATCGCGCCGAATAGAGAGGCAAAGTCCATGTGTCAGGCCCTTATTCCGGCAGGTCTACGGTGAAGACGTGGGTGAAAAGGTATTCCGAGCCGAAGGCGGCGACCGCCCCGGTGATCAGGGCGGGGATCAGCACGGCGGGGCGGAACCGCTCCAGCGACCAGATCAGCAGCGTGAGATAGACGAAGGTGATGATCCCGAACGAGGCGACCTTGGCGTGCAGAAGCCCGACATAGACCAGTGTCGCCCCCAGCATCAGGGCAATGCCGTGTATGCGGCCGCCCGTGAACTCGACCCGGGCGCTGGCCGCGATCCCGCCCGCGTCGCGCACGCGCAGGATGCCGCGGGCAATGACGACCAGGCAGCACAGGATGACGATGGCGGCGGTCCACTTGGGAACCGGACCCGACCCCAGCGGTTCGAAACTGCCGGGGGGTAATTTACTGGCCTGGATGAAGAAAACGGCGCAGATGACGGCCACGAGGGCCGAGACCCCGATCTCGGTGACGGGACGGCGTTCCATGTCGGTATTTCCCTGAAAGCGCGCCCGGCCGCAG
>JBFHFG010000137.1:0-7170 GCA_041583815.1 Halovulum sp. | reverse complement strand
CGTGTGCTGCTTCGCCAACCGCTCGTTATAAAGCGGATCGCCTTCCAGGATCGATGGCTGCGCGGGCGCCCCCTGCCCCACGAACACCGCGTCGATCAGCGCCTGCCGGTCCACGGCGATCGAAAGCGCCTCGCGGAATTCGCGGGTGTTGAACAGGGCGTTCTTCACTTCGTCCGTGTGGTTCAGGTTCAGCATGAACACCATCACGTTCGCAGCGCTTTCCTTCAGCGTGTAGAAGTGGAAGTTGCCACTGTCCTGCGCATCGAACAGCACCGGCTTGTTGGTCGGCGTGCCGATGTACTGGTCCATCATGTCGATCTCGCCCTGCAGGGTCTTGAGCAGCAGAACCTCGGGGTCCGAGACCATCTGATAGACCACGCGGTCGAAATAGGGCAGTTGCGTGCCTTCGGTGTCGACCTTGAAATAGTACGGGTTCCGCTCGGCGATGGCGCGTTCTGTATCCTCGCCCGGTGCGCTGGTGAAGGCCCACGCCTCCAGCGTCGGGCGGGTCGAGTTCTGGTAGAACATGTTGACGTCGCCCAGCCCGCTCTCGCGCTGCATCAGGGCCAGCCAGCTTTCAAAGCCACGTTCCTTCGCTAGCTTGTCGGCGTCCGGATTGTACTTCTTGTGAAACTGCTTGAGGTAGTGCGCCGGGCACTGAACGGTCTTGTCGTTGCCCGCCCAGGCAAGCTGGTGCGCGAAAAAGCCGTTCGGGGCGTCGAACGTGACCTTGAAGGTCTGTTCGTCCACGACCGTCAGCTTGCCGACCTTGTCGTTGATCGACCAATAGCCCTGACCGTTGTTGGCCTGCAGATCCGGGTCCTGGAACAAGTCCTCGTACCAGAAGCGCACATCCTCCGTCGTGTAGGGTTCGCCATCGGACCACTTGTGGCCCTTGCGCAGATGGAACGTGTACTCGGTAGAATCCTCGTTGACCTCGTAGCTTTCCGAGACATTGGGGACCAGGCCGGTCCATTTCGGATCGAACCGCACCTGCGGCTCATACCCCTGATAGCGAACGACCATCGACAACGAGCCGCCACCGACAAGCGCATGGTTCCAGTCACCGCCCTGCACGCCCGGTCGGTCTGTCGGCGTAATGACCAGCGGGTTTTCCGGCAGCCGCCCGTCCGCGACCTGCTGGGCACGCACCCCCGGCCCGAACAGTACCATCCCACCTGCCAGCGCCGTACCGCTCGCCAGGAATCCGCGTCTGCTGAGACAATTCATTTTCATTCCTCCCCAATGGCGATTTGTCGCCTTCGTTATGTTTGATAAGTGTGTTACAAGCTTATTTGTTAGGTAAAGCGTTATGTTCAGTTTGCAGAACGTACCGCCAGTTAAAATGGATGCATGTTTTTGATTTCGCTAATATTAATCCATGGAATCGCGGTGCGGGTGCGATGAGAAGGCGCTTCGCATGAGCAAGGTCACTCTTAGAGTCATCGCTGAAGAGACGGGGTTATCGAAGTACGCGGTATCTCGCGCGCTATCCGGTAAATCAGGTGTTAGCGACGCGACGCGGGTCCGCGTCATCGAAACCGCCGAGCGGCTGGGCTACAAAAGCGGCACCAGCGCCAGGCAGTTACAGATCGCGGCGGTGTTCGATGCATCGGACGTCATCAACAGCGAACTCAACATGCTCAAGCAAGCCGGCGCGCAGGCCGAGGCGGAACGCCTGGGCTATTCCTTCAAGGTGCACTGGATCAACGCCCCCGAAGAGGTCGACGCCATCGCCCGCAACTGCGCGGGCCTTCTGCTGGTCGGCAGCGGTCGTGCGGTCATTGCGGTTCGCCGCATCCGCCCGACCGGCGTACCGCTTGTTCGCATCGGCCGGCTTCACCCGATGGAGCGGGTGGACGCAGCGGTCGGGAGCGACCGTGAATGCGCCACTGCGATGGGGGGGCACCTGCTGGAGCATGGCCACCGCGAAATCGTGTACGTCCATGGCGACAAGAGTCTCTCGGGCCGCGCCGAGCGCCTCAACGGACTGCGTGAGGCGATGGCCGCCTACCCGGACTCGATCCTGCATGACCTGACTTGGCCGAAAGAGGGGAATTTTTCGGAAGCGGCCGACCGTTTGCTCGAAACCGCAAGGCCGACGGCCTGGTTCTGCGCCCATGACCGACTGGCATTGAGCGTCTTTTCATACCTGCTGGCCCACGGCATCCGCATCCCCCGCGACGCCAGCGTGGTCGGATACGGTGATTCAGCAGTTGTGCGGGAACTGCGCCCACGGCTGACGACAATACACCTGTACGGGGCCGAGCAGGGCGCTGCCGCTGTCAACCTGCTGGACCGCCGCATCCGCCAACCCCAGGAATGCCCGTTTCCCATCCGGATGACAGTCCCCGGAAGCCTGGTCATTCGCGATTCCTCGGGCCCCGCGCCGGTGTTATGAGAGCCGAGCGGTGGGAAATTTGGGCGGCGCGCACTCAGGCGCGTCCGATGCCGTGCAGGATTACAAGGGGCATGACTACTCCCCGGAACTCAAACCGACATTCCTATCGATACTCGGACAGGGTACGCCAACGATCCTGAATAGTGCTCCAGCTCTTGGTGTTGACCAGGTTCCGGGGGCGCTCACCGTTTAGAACACGACACGCTTCCTCCACCGCCATGAAGCTCATCTGCGCCATCGCCTGCTCGGTAATACCCGCGGTGTGAGGGGTAATCACGCAAGTGTCGAATTCGCGGAACGGATGATTGTCCGGAAGCGGCTGTTCGCAAAACACGTCGAGTGACGCAAAGCTCAAGTGACCGCTGGAAAGTGCTGCAGCCAGCGCGATCTCGTCGATGATGGGGCCGCGCGCGATATTGACTATACCGGCTCCGACCTTCATCTGCGCCAGCTCATGCGGACCTATCATCCCGCGGGTCTCGTCGGTAAGGGGACAGGCCAGAACAAGGATGTCCGCGCGGCTAAGCACTGTGGGCAGTGCAGCCAATTCGACATGGGGCAGACCATCCTTCCCGGACCTGCTGGCCGCGATAACAGACATGTCGAAACCAAAGTGGGCAATTCGGGCGACCTCCCTGGCGATCGCGCCGAAACCCACAAGGCCGAGGGTCTTCCCACGGATTTCCTGCTCGCCGAATGCGGCTTCGCGAAGTTCGGCCCACTGCCCCTCCCGTACCCGCCTGTCTTTCAACGACAGGCGACGCGAGCCCGCAAGGATCATCCCAATGACCGCCTCTGCCACGGCCCGTGCATTTGCCCCGGGCGTATTCACGACAGCAACCGCCATCCGGGAAGCGGCATCTACCGGAATGAAGTCCAGTCCTACACCATTCCGGATAAGGGCCCTGAGGTGCCGCGCATCCGCCAAGGCCTCCTCCGGGATCTGACGGCGGACAACCACGATTGTGGCCCGCCGTACAGAACGCACGATGTCTTCCCACCCCGGTTCACCAAGCTGGACGATCGACGCTACACCCTCGAGCGGGACAAGAGCGCCAGCGTCGATCGGATCGGTCAGGAGAACGATCGGCAACCCCGAAGTAGCATCCATGTCTTGCATGATACTTGTTGGACCCTGATCCGTTTTCCTTGCCGAAGGGCCGTCAATCGACGGTCATTTCGACTTCTTCGGCGATCGGACGCCACTGGTCGACCTGCCGCCGAACATAGGCTTCGGCCTCTTCGGGGGTTCCGCCGATTATCCGGGCCCCTTCACGCGCGAAGACCTCAACCGTTGCATCCTTTTCCAGGAAGTTGTTCAGCGCGGTATTCAATACGGCCATTACGTCATCCGGAATCCCGGCGGGCGCGATGACACCCCACCACGTGGTGACTTCATAGCCCTCAAGCTCGTTCGAGACCGGCATGATGCCCGGCATCAGCTCATTCTCTTCCTGCAAAGTGATCCCAAGCGCCTTGATGTCGCCATTCGCCACCAACTCGGCGAAGTTCGTGTAGTTGTCGAACATCACGTCCACGCGGCCAGCGATAAGGTCGGTCCGCGCAGGGGCACTTCCGCCGTAGGGGATATGGACCATGTCCGTTTCGGCCATATGGTTGAACAGTTCGGCCGACAGATGGTTGGAAGACCCGTTGCCCGCGGAAGCATAATTGATCTCACCCGGGTGTTCGCGCGCGTACTTGATAAGGTCTGCCGTAGTCTCGGCCGGAAAGTCGGTCCTTGCGCCAAGCACGTTGAAGGAATCCCCAAGGACAACCAGGTGGTCGAAGTCCGCCTCGGTATCGTAAGGCAGATCGTCGAAAAGGCCGGGGTTCACGGCGAAGGCGAAGGGCGAGATTCCGATCGTGTAACCGTCGGGATCGGCCTTGGCCACCACGTCAGTCCCGACCACCGTGCCACCGCCGGGACGATTGTCCACGACGACGGTAGCATCGAGCGACTCGCTCAGATCTTCTGCGATCAGCCGCGCGACGGTATCGTTGAATCCGCCCGGCGGGTAGGCGACCACGATGGTAATTGTCTCGCTCGGGTAATCCTGCGCGTGTGCAGCAGACCCTGCCAGCATGGCGCCCCCCGCAAGCAAGGCGAAATAGGTCGTCTTCCGTAGCATGCCAGTTTCCTCCCAGATTATGGATTTGAGGCCGCGGTTTCCCCGCAGCTCTAATCTGTTATCTGATATGACAACTTTGACGTCAACAGAAACCTCACGGAATGGGAAAGGCGCCCTCAGCCGCCAGCGCCCACAGCCTGACCCCGCGCAATCACGCGCGCCTGAGCGTAATCGAGGTGACGCATCATCGCGTCGGCCGCAGCGTCCGGATCCTGATCGCGGATCGCATCCACAATAGCTTTGTGTTCGCCGAAAATGGCTCGGCGACGATCCGCAACACCGATCTTGCTGAGATGTTCGGCCAGGGTAACCCCCAGATCGATATCGTAGCTGATCAGGTCTAGACTCTTGATGTAGTGCTCGTTGAGCGATGCTGCCGCGATGGCCTTGTGAAACAGGAAATCGACATGAGAGTGCGCGGGACTGCCACCGGCAGCCTTGAATGCCTCGAGCGCAGCCTCAAGAGCCAGAAGCTCCTCGTCTCCTCTACGAAGCGCCGCATAGCGTGCAACGTCGGGTTCGAGACTTTTCCTGAACTCGAGCGCATAAAGCATCGACTGCAACTGGCTCGCCGCCGCTTTCTGCTGATCCTCCTGACGCAACTCTTGCGCCACGAATGACCCAGATCCCTTGCGGGAGATCACCAGCCCCTCTTCGCGGAGTCGCTTCAGCGCCGATCGCACGACGGGCCGGGATACCTCGAAGCGCGCCGAGAGTTCGCCCTCCGATGCGAGCTTCTCACCGGGCCGCAATTCGCCGCTGCGGATCAGGCGTTCAAGCGCCTCGAACACCTCGTCCCCGAGCCGTCGCTGCTGTGCAGGCCTGATGTTCGTCCAGGTCACAGTCGCCTCTCTACACCTTAACTTCGCAGATACCCCGCCCCTTCGAGATCGATGACATCCTTGCATATTTCAGCCGCGTTGTTCAGCAACTCCCGCGAGAGGGGTGTGCCGTCGAGCTTCAATGGGGCCGGCACGTTACTCCAATCAGCCCCGAAGGCAAGAAGGTGGTCAGCCGCCCTGTTGGCGTTGGAGAAGGCATTTGCACCCGGCTCGCTGGCCGCGGCAGCAAACAGCGTTGCTACCATGGCCCCCAACCTGTCGGACAGGCTGCTCGCCCTGCTGGCCCTGCCCGCGCGCAACTCGTTTTCGATAGCGCGCAGTTCCCGCCCGAATGCATTCGCAGTACTCAGCAGCCAACCATTGTATCCACCGCCTGTAACGGCTTCGGCATAGCCTCCTTCGGCTCCTCGGACCATCATCACCGCGGGAAGGTCATTAACGGCACTGGCGACCTGATCCTCGCCGCTACTGTCCTTGAACATGAAAACGCGCGGATTTTCTGCAAGCCGGGCAACCGTCTCTGCACGCAAGCGGCACCCTGTAACCTGTGGCAACTGGTAGAGCGAAATCAGGCTTTTGGACCGCTCCAGCACCTTGCCGTAGTGCGCCAGGATCGCCTCCTGACTGGCATCAGGATCAACCGGCGGGCAGATGGTTATGCCTGCGAACCGCTCTCGAAGCCGATGGCTTCGCGTCACCGCCGCCTCGATACCGCGCACACGTGCGATGACCCCATCCGTACTCCGGGCCAGGGCGCCGAAAATCACGCGCACCGGAGCCTTAATCTCAGTCGCTGCGAAATCGAGGATATCATCAAAAGCGCCGTCATCGAGGTCCCAGCCATCGCCTGTGGATCCGGCCAGCATGATCTGAGAGGCGTGAGGCATGATGCTGCCCAGGTGTGCCCGCATACGCTCCCGGTCGAGCGCCCCATCCGCTTGATAGTGGCTGAGAAGAGGGACCCAAAGGGGATCCCCGTCAATGAGAGTATGCGTCGCCACGGGCGCCTCCTATGCTTCTTGCCAAACCTGTTATTGAACATTACAGCTTTTGGCAAGAACAGTTGTCCAAGGGGAGCAGCGGAAGATCCGCACTCACCACAGGGGAGGAGATTGGGCGTGAAGATCGAGAGAGTGGAGGTTTTTCCCGTATCGCACCGGATGCCGGACAAGCCCGAGATCCGGATGGGCGTTGGCAGGATGGTCAAACGCGATGCCGTGCTGGTCAAGGTAACTTCCGACGAGGGCATTTCCGGATGGGGCGAGGCGCACCACGGACGCTCCCCCGGGGCAATCGCGAAACTGATAGAGACGACACTTGCGCCGATGCTGATCGGACATGACGCGCTTGATGCGATTGGCGTTTGGTCCCGGCTGCACCGCGGACATCTGGCTTCCCACGGGTTTGGCGCAGGAACCGCTATCGCCATGAGCGGGATAGACATGGCGGTATGGGACCTTCGCGGGAAAGCCGCGGGCTGGCCCCTGTACAGGCTGCTTGGTGGCGGTCGTCGTCCGATCAAGGCCTACGGCGGCGGCCTGAGCCTTGGCTACCAGGAACCTGCTTCCCTTCTCGAAGAAGCCCGCAAACTTTCAGACGGTGGTTACAAGGCGCTGAAGCTTCGGATTGGCGACCGGGTCGACCGCGATATTGCACGCATCGAAGCTGTTCGCGACGGGCTTGGCGACCAGGTCGCACTTCTGAGCGACGCCAACACAGCCTACACCATTGAAGATGTGCGCACGGTTTCACCCGTGCTGAAAAGCGCGAACATCGGATGGCTGGAAGAGCCGTT
>JBFHFG010000136.1:0-7183 GCA_041583815.1 Halovulum sp. | reverse complement strand
CGGCGTCAACGACCACTCGGCGCTGGCGGGCATGGACGCGGCCGAGAAGGCGGGCGCGCGGGTCGCGGCCTTTGCCACCGGGGGCGAGAACCCGGATTTGGTCGGTCGGCTGGGCGAGGATGGCCCGCTGCGCGCCGTCGCCGCCTTTTTCCCCGAGATCGTGGGCGAGTGGGGCATCGACCTGATGGCCGATGCGCTGGCCGGGCGGCCCATGCCGGACCCGGCGATCACGCCCCACGCGATCCTGACCGCCGGGACGCTGGATGCGCATTACCTGCGCGCGGGCGACGGCTGGGCGCCGAAACCGGGTTTGCGCGAGACCTTGATGGGCGCACCGGCCGAGGCCGACCCGGCCACGCGGCGCGGGGTGATCGGGTTCATGCCGCATTACCCGGCGCATGACTGGTATCGCACCATGATCCACGCGATGCAGCGGCGCGCGGCGGATTACGGGTTCGAGCTGCGCGTCTCGCCGCCGCACAAGGGCATCGCGGCCGAGATCTCGCGCCTGCGGGGCGAGGTGGCGCGCGCGGCGCTGGACCGGATCGCGCCGGGACAGACGGTGATCCTGGGCGAGGGCGAGGCGACGCGGCTGCTGGCCGAGGAATTGCGCCGGCGCGCGACGCAACAGCCCGAGGCGCTGCGCGGCGTCACGGTCATCACCAACGCCTTCGACGTGCTGCACCTGCTGGAGGATGTTTCCGCGCTGAAGGTCATCCTGACCAGCGGCGAGTACCAGAAGGCCGACCGCTGCCTTGTCGGCCCCAGCCTTGGCGCGCTGTTCGAGCGGATGCGGGCCGACCTGGCGTTCCTGTCGGCGGCGGGGGTGTCCGCGGATTTTGGCATTTCGGCGATGGACGAGCGGCTGGCGCTGGCGGGCTCGCGCTTTGTGCAGGCGGCGCGGCGCGTGATCGTGCTGGCCGATCACACGGCGATCGGGGCGGACGCGAACCACCGCATCGCGCGCCCGGACGAGTTTCACGAGGTCATCACCGACGACGGCGCGCTGCCCGCCGACCGGCAGCGGCTGCGCGCCGCCGGGATCGACGTGCTGGTGGCCGGAGAGGCCGCCGACGGCGCGCCGGGATCGTAACGATGTTTCCAGTTATCAAAGGGAGGAAACCATGAAGAAATCCATTTTCACCACCGTCTCGGCGGGCGCGCTGATGCTTGCGGCCTCGGCCCAGGCGCAGCAGGTCACGCTGGAATTCTGGGACAACCAGCAGACCGAAAGCGGCCTGTCGCAGTTCCAGCAGGAGGCGGTCGACCGCTTCATGCAGGAAAACCCCGACATCAAGGTCGAGGTCACGACCATTCCCTATCCCGAGTACCAGCAACGCCTGCTGACAGCGGTGCAGGGCGGCAACGCGCCGGATGTGGCGACGCTCGACCAGATCTGGGTAGGTGCCTTTGCGCAGGCCGGGGCCATCGCGGATCTGACCGAACAGGCCGAGGCGGCCGGTATCAGCCGCGACCAGTTCTTCGGCGGTGCCTGGGATTCGGCGGTGTTCAACGACAGCCTGTACGGGATGCCGTTCAACGTCGATGTCTGGCAGTTCAGCTTCTACAACAACGCGCTGCTGGAGGCCGCGGGCGTCGAACCGTCCGAGCTTTCGACCTTCGAGGGGCTGCGCGCCGCGGCCGAGAAGCTGACCGGCGACGGCAAGTTCGGCGTCGGCCTGTTCGGGCACCGGGGCGAGGATACGGTTGTCGTCGTCAACTCGTTCATCTTCTCGAACGGCGGACGGGTGCTGGCCGAGGACGGGTCGTGCGCGCTGAGCCAGCCCGAGGCGGTCGAGGCGATGGCCTATCTGCAGGACCTGGCGCAGTTCGCGCCGGACGGCATCCTGAACGCCTCGTCGGGATCGATGCGCGAACTGTTCCTCAACGGCAGCCTGGCGGTCGAGTTCTGGCCTGCGCTGGAGCAGCCGACGTTGCAGAAATCCGACATTGACTGGGGCTTCGTGAACGGCACCGCGCCCGAGGGCATGACACCGGTGGGCACGTTCGGCGGCTGGAACCTGGCCGTGTTCGAAAGCTCGGACCACAAGGACGCCGCGTGGAAGTTCATCGAGTTCATGGTCCGCGAGGACGTGAACGGCGACGTGGTCGACCTGCTGCCGGCCAATGTCGCAGCGGCCGAGGCCTTCGTGGCCGACAACCGCGAAGGCCCCGAGCAGATCATGGAGCATCTGTCGAACGCCATGCCGCGCCCGCTGTCGTCGCGCTACCTTGAAGTCGCGGACATCCAGATGACGCTGTACCAGGACGTCTTCTCGGGCCGTGACGTGCAGGAGGCCGCGAACGAGGCCTGCGCCGAGATCGACGGACTCTAAGACCGCAAGACCCAAGGGCGGGGCCGCGTAGCCCCGCCCGCAATCAAAGGCCCGACGATGACTTCGAGAGACCGCTGGCTGCTCTGGCTGTTCCTGTCCCCGGCACTGCTGCTGCTGGGCGTGTTCCTGTACTGGCCGATGATCGGCACTGTGATCGAAAGCTTTCACGAAACCTCGTTCCTCAGACCCGAACCCGAGTTCGTCGGCCTTGCGGTCTATGAGAAAGTGTTCGCGGGACGACATTTCAGCACGGTGCTGTGGAATTCGGTGATCTGGACGCTGGGCGTTGTCGCCGTGCAGAACGTGCTGGGATTCTTCACCGCGCTGCTGCTGAACCAGGGCCTGCCGATGCAGGGCGCGACGCGCGCGCTGGTGCTGATGCCCTTCGTGCTGCCCGGCGTTGTGACCGCGATCCTGTGGCGGTTCATGTACGACCCGCAGCTTGGGCTGGTGAACGCGTTGATGATCCGGCTGGGCGTGGTCGAGGACAATGCCGCGTGGCTGGCCAACCCCGATACGGCAATGGCGGCGGTGATCTTCGTTGCCGTGTGGAAGGGGTTCCCGTTCTCGATGCTGATCTACCTGGCGGCGTTGCAGAACGTCGACCGCAGCCAGCTTGAGGCGGCGACGCTGGACGGGGCACGCGCCTGGCGGCGGATGATCGACGTGACCCTGCCCGCGATCCGCGACGTGGTGCTGGTCAACATCGTGCTGACGCTGATCCTGACCTTCAACTATTTCGACATCGTCTGGGTGATGACCCGTGGCGGGCCGCAACATGCCACGCACATCTTCCCGACGCAGATCTACGAGACCGGCTTTGGCCAGTTCCGCTTTGGCGAGGCGGCGACCTATGGCGTGGTCTCGATCCTGGTGCTGGCGGTCCTGGTGGCGATCTACGTGGTCGTCCAGATGGGCGCCAACCGGCGGAGGAAGCTGGCATGAAACAATCCGCATCGACCCGTGCCCTGCTGATCTGTGCGCAGATCCTGCTGGCCGTGTTCGTCCTGATCCCGTTCTTCTGGATGCTGTCGGTCAGCCTGAAACCCCCGACCGAGCCGTTCGCGATCCCCGCGAAACTGTGGCCGGACGCGCCGACGCTGGAGAACTACGTCACCGCCTTCCGGCCCGAGTTCCGGACCTATTTCCTGAACTCGATGATCGTGTCGGGGGCCTCTGTGGCCATCACCGTGACGCTGGGGCTGCTGGCTGCCTACAGTTTCACACGGGGGCAGCTTGTGGCGCTGACCGCGCTGATGGGGATGGTGGTGCTGGCGCAGATGTTCCCGCATTCGGCCATCATCATCCCGATCTACAAGATGATGCGCGCTGCCGATCTGCTGGACACGTACACCTCGCTGATCGTGGCCTATGTCTCGGTGACGCTGCCGGTGGCGATCTGGATGCTGCGCGGCTTTCTGCTGAAGCTGCCCGTGTCGCTGGAAGAGGCCGCGACCATCGACGGCGCGGGGCCGCTGCGCGTGTTCTGGGACGTAGTCGTGCCGCTGTCGCGCCCCGGCGTGATCGCCACGGCGGTCTATGTCCTGATCGTCACCTGGCAGGAGTTCCTGTTCGCGCTGTCGTTCACCTCGTCGCGCGAGATGCGGACGCTGCCCGTGGGGCTGAACGATTTCATCGGCCAGTACGGCATCCGCTACGGCGAGCTGATGGCCAGTTCGGTGATGGTGTCGGTCCCGGTGATCGCCGTCTTCTTTTTCCTGCAACGCTATTTCGTCGCCGGCCTGACCGCCGGTGCCGTGAAAGGCTGACCCATGGCTTTGATCGAGATCTCGGACCCGAGGCCGGGTGTCCGGCAGCTGACCTTCAACCGGCCCGACAAGCTGAACGCGCTGTCGTCGCCCCTGATGACCGAGTTCGACGACGCGCTGGATGCTGCTGCCGCGGATGCGGCGGTGCGCGTGCTGGTGCTGCGCGGCGCGGGCGGCAAGGCCTTTGTCGCGGGGGCCGACATCGCCGAGTACCAGGGCGACAAGCGGGCCGCGTTCATCGCCTACCAGATGAACTCGCGCCGGGTGTTCGACAAGTTGGAGCGGCTGCCGAAACCGGTGATCTGCGCCATCGACGGCTATGCCCTGGGCGGCGGGTTCGAGATCGCGCTGTGCTGCGACATCATCCTGTGTGCCGAGGGTGCGCAACTGGGTCTGCCCGAGGGGCGGCTGGGGTTGAACCCCGGCGGCGGCGGCACCCAGCGTCTGGTGCGGGCGGTCGGGAAATACGCCGCCTCGGATCTGATGCTGGCGGGTTGGCGGATGACCGGACAGCGCGCGTACGAGCTGGGGATCGCGGCGGAGGTCACGGACGACCTGGACGGTGCCGTCGCGAAACGCGCGCGGGCGTGCCTGAAGGTCGCGCCGCTGGCGCAGGCCGAGATGAAGCGGCTGATGCGCGAGGGCGCGGATGCGCCGGTGGAAAGCGCCAAGAGCTATGAGCAGGAGGTGCTGTTCCGCCTCTACTCGACCGCCGACGGGCAGGAGGGCATCGACGCCTTCCTGGAGAAACGCGAACCGCAGTTCAGGGGGGCGTGATGGAATTCGAGGGAAAAGTGGCCGTCGTCACCGGGGCCGCACAGGGCATCGGCCGCGCCTGCGCCGAGGCGCTGGCGGCCGGTGGGGCCAGGGTCGTGCTGGCCGACGTGGACGGGGCCGGGCAGGCAGTGGCGGACGCCATCGGTGACGCGGCCCTGTTCGTGCAGACCGACATGCGCGAGATGGCCCAGGTCGAGGCGATGGGGCAGGCCGCCCGCGACGCCTTTGGCGGGGTGGATATCCTTGTGAACAACGCCGCCGTGGCGCTGAACGGCGTCGTCGACGAGGTGGACGAGGAGCGCTGGCTGTCGGTGATCGACCTGAACCTGTCCGGCTTCTGGCGGGGCATGAAGGTCTGCGTGCCGATGATGCGCGAACGCGGCGGCGGCGCGGTGGTCAACATGTCCTCGGTGCAGGGCCTGCGCGGTTTCAAGGGCTGGCCGGCCTATGCGGCGGCCAAGGGCGGGGTCAATGCGCTGACGGTGCAGACGGCGGTGGACCTGGCGCCTGCTGGAATCCGGGTCAACGCCGTCGCGCCGGGCACGATCCTGACGCCGATGAACGAGAGGATCTTTGCCGACCTGCCCGACGGGGGCGCGGCGCTGAAAGAGGAATGGAACCGGGCGCATCCCATCGGCCGGTTCGGCTATCCCAAAGAAGTCGTCGAGGCGGTGCTGTTCCTTGCCTCGGACCGGTCGTCCTTCATCACCGGCGATATCGTCCGTGTGGATGGCGGCCTTGCCATGCGGGGAGAATGACATGACTGGCGAAAAAACCTGGCTGCGGGCCGAAACCGCCTGCGGTGCGTTGGCGCTGGACCCGGCGATTGGCAACATCCGGCGGCTGGAGTTCGTGGATGGCGCGCGGCGGATCGTTCCGCTGCACAGTGCGCCGTGGCTGGACGAGGCAGGGGTGCAGGCCGACGACAGCCTGTTGCCGGTCGAGCGGTCGCTGGCCGGGGATTTCTTCTGCGCCCCGTTCAGCACCAGCGACGTGGAGCCTTCGCCCGCGCATGGATGGAGCGCGAACAGTCCATGGCGCGCGGTGCAGGCCCCGGCGGGCAGCGTTGGCGCGGTGCTGGAGCGCGCGGTGATGGGCGCGCGGATCGCCAAGTCGCTGAGCCTGGCGGAGGACGCGCCGCTGCTTTACCAGCAGCACGAGATCTCGGGCGGCGAGGGCGGCTTGCCCGTTGCGCATCACCCGATGATCCGGCTGGCTGGGGCGGGGCGGCTGTTCACCTCGCCCAAGCGGGTGGCGTTAACGCCCGATGTACCGCTGGAGCCGGGGCGGGCGAAGCTGGCCTATCCGGCGGAAAGCGCAGACCTGGCGGCATTTCCCGGCGCTGACGGACCGGTTGACCTGACGCGACTTCCGATCGCCGATGCCCACGAGGATTTCGTGACGCTGATCGAGGCCGAGAGCGCGACGCTTGGCTGGACCGCCGTGCTGCGCGAGGCCGAGGGCGATATCGTGTTTTTCCTCAAGGACCCTGCCGTGCTGCCGGTCACGATGCTGTGGCATTCGAACGCCGGGCGGGACTATGCGCCTTGGAACGGGCGGCATACCGGCGTTCTGGGCATCGAGGATGGCTGCGCGCCCGGCGCGGGCGGTCACGCGGCGGCGCTGCGTCCGAACGCGGTTTCGGCGCATGGTGTTCCGACCACACTGGACCTTGCGCCCGGACGAACCCACCGCATCGCGCATGTGATCGGCGCCATCGCCCGCCCCGAGGGCTGGGGCGCCGTCACTGACATCCGTATCGAGGACGACCGGCTGATCCTGACCGGCGACGCGGGATCGCCCCGCGTGCTGCCGTTCCGCGCCGGCTTCATGAGCAAGGAGACCTGAGACATGGCCGCCGTTGAACTTCGCGACCTGCACAAGGCCTTCGGCGACTATGTCGCGCTGGAGCGTCTGAACCTTGAGATCGACGACGGGGAATTCCTGGTGCTGCTGGGCCCCTCGGGCTGCGGCAAGTCCACCACCATGCGGCTGATCGCCGGGCTGGAGGAACCGACCGGCGGCGAGATCCGGATCGGCGACCGCAACGTGATCGACGTGCCTGCCCGCGACCGGGACCTGGCGATGGTGTTCCAGAACTACGCGCTGTACCCGCACATGACCGTGGCCGAGAACATCGGCTATCCGCTGAAGATCGCCCGCGTGCCGAAGGACAAGCGGGCCGAGCGGGTGCGTGAGGCCGCCGCCAAGGTCGAGATGGAGCATCTGCTGGCGCGCCGTCCGGGCGAGTTGTCGGGGGGGCAACGGCAGCGTGTGGCGCTGGCCCGCGCCATCGTCCGT
>JBFHFG010000135.1:0-7185 GCA_041583815.1 Halovulum sp. | reverse complement strand
CGCGACTTTTTTCCGGCATGACGAGAGCCCTCAACACACTCTGCGCGAGGTATCGCATGCCTGATCTTGCCACGCCGCCAAACTGCGCGGTTTCAGGAATGGATCGATCGTCTCGACCATGCGGTCCGGACACGCGCGATCCGCGAACCCGACCTCGTGACGAACCCGAAGGAGGACGCATGAGCCGAAACCTTTCTTCGACGCTGCGCCACCGCCGCCGTCGATCCGATCCGATGCAGACGTATGATTCCCTGCCGCGACCGCTGCGCGGCTGGTTGGCCGGGGCGGCACTGCCTTGGTCGCCTGCCTCATGCCGTCTCATCTGGCAGAAGGCGCTCACCGAGGGTGCGTAGCCCGACGCAATTCTCGCCCGGTTGGACCGGGCCGAGCAGATCGCCCTCTCTCGGGACCGGCTAACGAGCGGTGCCAAGCGGATGCAGACCTCCGCAACAGGCAAGGCCATGCTTCATGAGACGATCGCCCGCTTTGCCCCACACCGTGATCCGTGGCGCTGCCCGACAGAACGCCGCACCAAGTGCTGTTGCACCAAACGTACGTCCATACGCGGATGTGAAGCCCAATGCCTTAGCCGGGGCGTTGCAAACATCTGCGTCTCTGTTCATCAATCCCAGTCGAAAGGATCTGCCATGAAACCGATCATCTTGGCCATTGCGGCAACGTCGCTCGCTGCGCCCGCGCTGGCCCAGGGCACGCGCAAGATGGACGCGCATGTTCACGGGGTCTCGACCGCCCAAGTTGCGGTCGAGCACGGCAAATTGGAAATCAACCTACTGTCGCCGGGCATGGACATCGTCGGTTTCGAGTACGCGCCAAGCTCGAAATCGGACAAGGATGCCGTCGAGGCGGCGATCCGTCAGTTCCTGTCGCCCGAGACCATCGTGACCCTGCCCGGGGATGCAGGATGCCGCCTGACCGAGGTTCTGGCGCATCTGCATTCCGGTGCCCACGAAAGTGAGCACGAAGACGATCACGATCACCAAGACCACGAGGACCACGCCGGTGAAGAGGATCACCACGATCACGATGAACATGCCGACCATGCGGAAAGCTCCGCTCACAGCGAGTTCCACGTCACCTACGCCTATTCCTGTGACGACGAGGATGCGCTCGGCGCCATCGGCTTCCCGTTCTTCCTGCGCTTCGGCAATGCACACGAGATCGAGGTGCAATACGTTACCGAAACCGACGCCGGCACGGCAAAGCTGACGCCCGACGCCCCTGAACTGGCGCTGGATTGACCATGACGGACCCGGCACTGACATTGCAGGACGTGAACTTTCGCTGGCCGGGCCGCGCGTCGTTCAGCTTGTCGGTGCCGGCGTTCCGGGTGGCGGCGGGCGAAAGCGTCCTGCTGCTTGGCGAAAGCGGATCGGGAAAATCCACACTTCTGTCGCTGATCTGCGGGATCGTGGTCGCGACTGCGGGCCGGGTGATGATCGGCGACACCGACCTGTCGACGCTGCGCGCCGGCGCGCGCGACCGCTTCCGGGCAGAGCGGATCGGCGTGATCTTCCAGCAGTTCAACCTGCTGCCCTATGCCAGCGTATCCGACAACATCCTGCTGCCCCTGCGTTTCGCGCCTGAGCGGCGCAAGCGCGCGGCGGCCGGGCAGGCCGAAACGCTTTGCGCCGCTCTCGGTCTGCCCAAAGGTATCACCGGGGCGACCGCGGGGCGTCTTTCTGTCGGCCAGCAGCAGCGCGTCGCGGTCGCGCGCGCGCTGATCGGTCAACCTGCCCTGATCGTCGCGGACGAGCCGACTTCGGCGCTGGATGCCGCGACGCAGGACACGTTTCTCGGCCTGCTATTTGACCAGGTCGCAGCGACGGGATCGTCCCTGCTGATGGTCAGCCATGACCAGCGCCTGGGCGACCGGTTCGACAGGGTGGTCAATCTGGCTGACATCGCGCGGACCGAAAGGCCGGCGGCATGATCCTTCGTCTCGCCATAGGCTCGCTCATGGCGCGGGCGCTGACCGTGGGCATGACGGTTCTGGCCATCGCCCTGTCCGTCACGCTGTTTCTCGGGGTCGAAAAGGTGCGCACCGGCGCGCGCGCCAGTTTCGCCGACACGATTTCCGGCACCGATCTGATCGTCGGGGCGCGGTCGGGGTCAGTGCAGTTGCTGCTTTATTCCGTTTTCCGCATCGGGAACGCCACCAACAACGTGACCTGGGAAAGCTATCAGGACATCGCCAGCCGTCCCGAGGTCGACTGGATCGTCCCGATATCCCTTGGCGACAGCCACCGGCAGTTCCGGGTGATGGGCACCACTACGGGCTTTTTCGAGCACTACAAGTATCGCGGTGGCCGCGCGCTGGTGATCGAGCAGGGCCACGGTCTGGATGACCTCTATGACGCGGTGATCGGGGCCGAGGTCGCGCGGACACTGGGCTACAAGGTCGGGGACCCGATCGTCGTCTCTCATGGGCTGGCCTCGTTCACCGACCATGGCGATCAGCCGTTCCGCGTGGCCGGGATCGTCGACCGCACAGGCACGCCGGTCGACCGGACCGTCGTCATCAGCCTCGAGGCGATAGAGGCGATCCATGTGGATTGGCAGTCCGGCGGACGGATACCGGGCCGAACGACGCCGGTCGAGCGCATCCGCGAAATGGACCTCGCCCCTTCCGCGGTGACAGCGGCCCTTGTCGGTGTGAAGTCCCGCCTGCAGATCTTCGACCTGCAACGCTGGATCAACGAATATCCCGAGGAGCCGCTGCTGGCGGTCCTTCCCGGCGTCGCGCTTCAGGAACTGTGGCAGATCGTCGGCGTGGCCGAGACGGCATTGATCGGCGTTTCGGCGATGGTGGTGGTCACCGCGCTTCTGGGCATGACGGCAATGATCTTCTCGTCGCTGAACGAACGCCGGCGCGAGATGGCGATATGGCGCGCCATGGGCGCACGACCGGCGACGATCCTTGGACTGCTGGTGCTGGAAGCTGCGCTGATGGCCGCCGCCGGCGCGCTTCTGGGATTGGCGTTGCTCTACGCAGGACTGGCGGTTGCGCAGCCGCTGGTCGACAGCGCCTTCGGCCTGTGGCTGCCGATAGAGCCGCCGACGGTGCGGGAAATGGCGGTTCTTGGCGGCGTGATCGTCGCGGGTGGCGTCACAAGCCTGTTGCCCGCGCTCCGGGCCTATCGCCTGTCCCTGGCAGATGGCATGATGGTGAGGATATGACCCTGTTTCGCACGACCCGCCGCGGCTTTCTGGCACTTGCCGGCGCGACAATCGTCCCGGGCCGTTCGCTTGCGGCCCCGTTCCGCGAGATCGAATGGGACGACCTGATTCCGCCCGGCGTGCCCTATGGCGAGATCATCGGCCCCGGCCAGATGGACGAGATCAACGACACGTGGAACCCCGAGTACGACGCGAACGCGTCCAGGGTGAACACGGCGCTCGACGGCGCGGCGGTCCGGCTGCCCGGCTACATCATCCCGTTCGACATGGGCGCGGACGGCATCACCAGCTTCATGCTGGTCCCATATGTCGGTGCGTGCATACACACGCCCCCGCCACCCCCGAACCAGCTGGTCTTCGTGCACACCGAAACCCCCTGGCCCGGCGAAGACCTGTGGGATGCGGTCTGGGTCTCGGGGCGGTTGACGGCGAATGCCATGTCGACAGAGATCGCAGATGTCGGCTACCAGATGAAGGCGGAAAAGATCGAGGCTTTCGAATGGTAGCGGATCACCTGACGCGCCGGACCACGCTTCTGGGCCTGGCGGCGATGGCACTGCCAGGGGGTGCCCTTGGCGAGGCGGTGGTGGATCTGACCTGGCAGGACCTGCTGCCAGAGCATGACGCCGCGCTGCGCGCCATCCCGCAAGGCATCCTGCCCCATGACGAAAGCGCGATGGCAGCCGGTCAGCCGGGGTCCTCGGGCGTGCGGACCGACTGGAACGGCCAGACCGTGCGCCTGTCCGGCTTCGTCGTGCCGCTCGACTACCAGGGCACGGGCGTCACGGCCTTCATCCTGGTACCCTTCGTCGGCGCCTGCGTCCACGTTCCCCCACCCCCGGCCAACCAGTTGGTCTTCGTGACTACGCCCGTCCCATCCGAAAGCACCGGCATGTTTGAACCGGTGACCGTCACAGGCATGTTCGGGAGCGCGTCGACATCCACCCAACTTGCCGAGATTGGATACGCCCTGTCGGCCGACCAAATCCGACCGTACCGCTAATAGCCGGCAATCGCAGCGGATGGTGCGAAGGCAGGAAACGGTCGTATGTTACCGCTGTGTGGGTGCTAACTCAGAAACAAGAAAGCTCATGTACACAGCCAGTAAGTTTCTAGCATCCCGGCCGCATTCTGCAGCATGGTCTGCTTCAGCTGCAGAAACTACCTTGGCGACGCCGCCAGAAGTCGTGAGGCGCTGATCATTCCCTCCCAGATAATGTCCAGGGCGGCGCTGAGGGACAGGTCCTCTTCGTGCTCCCAAAGATAGATTGCCCGACCTATCGCGTTGGTGGTGCTGCTGGCGAGTGCAGCGGCGGTTTGGTGGTCGTTCACGCGACTGCTCAGACATTCGGTAAGCTCGATACGCGCCATGTGGTGGAAGCCTTCCAGGATGCCGCGCGCCTTCTCATTTGAACGCAGGACCGTGCCGATCATCCTGAGGATTGGTTCATCCCCGGCCAGAACCTCGAAGTGCCGGTCGAGGAACAGCTTGAGGTCATCGGCCAGCGTCCCTGTTCCGTTTCTCAACGCTTCTTTGTCCTGCTCCTGGAACGCGGGCGGCGCCCCGATCGCGGCGGCTTCCTTGTTGGCGTAGTAGTTGAAGAAAGTCCGCGTGCTGATGCCAGCGGACGCGGAGATTTCCTCGGTGGTCACGTTCTCCAGGCCGTGCCGAGACGCCAGTTCCAAGGTGACCAGCTGGATCTCGCGCGCCGTTTGCTGTCGGCGTCTTTCCCGTAACGAAAGTGTCATCGGCTAATTCCTTGCGCAGTATGCAATCTGTGCGTAGAGGGTAGCAAACTTGTCCGCTAGTCAAGGATTAGAAGCAGATGAAAGTCGGCGTTTGGAAAGTGATTGGCGCGGTCTTCGCGCTGGCCGGGGCTGGGGCGATGGCGAATGCACAACCTGCGCCGTCGGGACCAATCGAAGTGGGCGTCGTCGAGGTGAACTTGCAGGAGGTGCCCCGCGTCGTGACCTCGCCGGGGCATGCCGTTGCCTTTCAGGAGGTGGAGGTGCGCCCCCGCGTGGGCGGTGTCATCCAGGAGATCCTCTATACGCCGGATCAACTGCTTGAAGTTGGGGACCCATTGTTCCGGATCGACGATTCCTCCTATGTCGCGGCAGAGGCCTCGGCGCGGGCGAGTTTGGCGACAGCGGAAGCGCAACTGCCTGTGATGCAAGCGGCATATGACCGGGCCGAGCAGCTGTCCGGCCGTGGCTATACCGAGGCCGAAGTCGATGCCGCGCGCGCAAGTCTGGCCGAGGCCAAGGCGACACTGGACGCGGCCAAGGCTGCGCTGGAGTACGCGCAGACCGAACTGTCATGGACCACCATTGAAAGCCCCATCGCCGGGCGGGCCGATGTCGCGACGGTTTCCGTTGGCGATCTTGTGACAGCCGGGCAGACCGATGCATTGACCACCATTGTACGGTCCGACCCGATCTATGTGGACATGAAGGAAGCAAGCGCGCGCATTCTATCGGTCCGGATGGGCATTGCCGAAGGCTCTCTCAAACAGAACGACCGCCTTCAGGCGACCCTGACGCTTGAAAACGGCGAGGTTTATCGCGGCAGTGGCCAGTTGGTGACGCTTGGCAACAATGTCTCCACAACGACCGGAACCGTGACCGTACGGTTCCAGTTCGACAATCCGCATCATGTGATCATTCCCGGCATGTTCGTGCGAGGCGAAGTCGTTACCGGCACGATGCAGGCCTATCTCGTGCCCCAGAGAGCTGCCACGCGCGGAAATTCCGGCAACCTTACGGCCTATATCGTGGGCGAAGACGGAACCGCACAGCAAGTCACGCTGGAGGATGAGGGCAGCTACCAGAACGCGTGGATCGTGCGCGAGGGCCTGAGCGACGGGGACCAGTTGATCGTGGACGGGCTGTCGGCCCTTCGGCCGGGACAGGCCGTGATACCCGTCGCAGCAACCATCGACGAAGACGGCATCTCGCGCGACGCCGACACGCCCGCCGTAAGGGACTGATACATGGCCTCCTTCTTCATTCACCGCCCGGTGTTCGCCTGGGTGCTTGCCATCGCGACCATGCTGCTGGGCGCCTACAGCATGTCCAGCCTACCGATCTCGCAGTACCCCGACATCGCCCCGACAACGGTCCGGATCACCGCGTCCTACACCGGGGCCTCGGCCGAGACGGTCGAGAATTCGGTCACTGCGGTCATCGAGGACGGGCTGACCGGGCTGGATGGTCTGACCTACATGACTTCCTCGTCCAGCGAGGGGGCCTCCAGCGTCTCGCTGACCTTTGATGACACCATCGATCCCGACATGGCCCAGGTGCAGGTGCAGAACAAGCTGCAACTGGTCGAGTCGCAACTGCCCGACACTGTCACGAGCCGGGGCGTTTCCGTCACCCGCTCGACCAGCTCGATCCTTATGGTCGGCGCCCTGGTCAGCGAAGACGACAGCTATTCCTCGCTGGAACTGGGCGACATCCTGAGCAGCACCATCGAGGACGCTGTGCAGCGCACCGATGGCGTCGGGTCGATCAATACCTTCGGCACCGAATATGCTATGCGGATCTGGCTGAACCCGGAGCGCCTGTACCAGTACCAACTTACCTCCGAGGATGTCACCTCGGCCGTCTCGCAGCAGAACACCAACGTCACCGTCGGCAGCCTGGGCGATCAACCGGTCACCAAGGGCCACCAGTTCACGGTCTCCATGTCGGCGCAGTCTCAGCTTGAGACGGTCGAGGATTTCCAGGCGATCCTGCTGAAAACCGATGCGGACGGATCCTCGATTTACCTTCGGGATGTGGCGACGGTCGAACTGGCTGAAGAAGATTACGGCAGCATCAGTCGCTTCAACGGTCATCCGGCCGCAGGCTTCGCCGTCAACCTGTCCACCGGGGCCAATGCGGTCGACACCGCCGAGCGGGTTCGCGAGGTGATGGACGGGCTATCTTCGGCTTTGCCGGAGGGGGTGAGCGTCGAATACCCCTATGACACCTCGCCCTTTG
>JBFHFG010000134.1:0-7187 GCA_041583815.1 Halovulum sp. | reverse complement strand
GGAAACCAAGGCCTTCGGGCTTGCCAGCCAGGTCGCCCGCGCGCCGATCGCGCAGGTCGCGGGCGAGGCCTCGGCCACCGCGGCGCTCGAGGCGTTGACCGACGACATGGCCCGCGCCCGCGCCGAGGGCCGGATGGTGATCGACCTGCCGCTGGGCGACGTCCTGGCCGATCACCTGGACCGGGACCGCCTGCCCCGCACCGATGACGAGGATATGGAGGCGCTGCGCGAGAGCCTGCGCGCCCATGGCCAGCGCACGCCGATCGAGGTCACACCGCTGACGGATGGCCGCTACGGGCTGATCTCGGGCTGGCGGCGGCTGACCGCGCTGGCCGCCCTGCTGGCGGAAACCGGCGACGACCGTTTCGCATCGGTCCGCGCGCTGGTCCGCAGGCCCGAAAGCGCGGGCGATGCCTATGTCGCCATGGTCGAGGAAAACGAGATCCGCCTGGGCCTGTCGCATTACGAGCGCGCCCGGATCGTGGCGCTGTCGGCGGACCGCGGCGTGTTCGAGAATGAGCGCGCGGCGCTGCGGGCCCTGTTCGGGAATGTTTCGCGCGCGAAACGCTCCAAGATCGGCAGTTTCCTGACCGTCTACCGGGCGCTGGACGCGCAATTGCGCTTCCCCCACGCGCTGGGGGAACGGCTGGGCCTGCGCATCGCGAAAGAGATCTCCGACGACAGGGCCGCCGCCAGGGCGCTGCGAAGGGCGCTGGAACAGGCGGCGGCCGAGACCCCCGAGGCCGAGCAGCGGGCGATCGAACAGGCGCTGACCCCGCCGAAAGCGGCACCCCAGCCCGACCCCGCCCCCGAGACCGTCCCCGGCATCACCGTGGGCGCGAAACGCAAGGGCCCCGCCATGCAGGTCACCGTCACCGGCCCGCGCGTGGATGCGGCATTGCACCGGGCGATCCTGGACCTGGTCGAGCGCTGGCCGCGCTGACACCCGGCCCGGGGGCGGTCCGGGCGGTTGAAGCGCCAAACGTTTCGCGCGCGAAACGCGAGTGGCCGTCGCAGCGCGCAAATCGTCACAGATTGCCGGGGGTTCCGGCTGGACTCGCAGCCTGCCTTGAATATGCTGCAATGCGGGGTGGCCGGGCGTTTCGTCCGGGAAATCGTGCCGGCAAAAGGGCATTGGGGACATGCAATTCGAGGGCGATCTGGCGGGGGGAACCCCGCCCCGGGTCTGTGTCGTGTCGCTTCGCGACATGGAGGCGCATGTCGCGCGCGCGGGCGGCTACGAGTTCGAGGACATCATCGCCCGTGATCTCGACGACGCCCGGATCCTGTCGCCGCGCCATGCCGGCTGGTCGCCGCGGCGGCTGAGCCTGCACCGCTGGCTGTCCCGGCGCACGGCGCTGGCGCAGCGGCTGTCGCCGGGCCTGCAGGTCCCCGACTTGGACGGGGACGTGGATCTTCTGTTCATCTCGGTGGCCCAGCTTGGGGACCTGCCGGCGCTGGCCGCGCTGAAGGACTGGCGGCGGCGGTCGCGGGTCGCGATCTGCTGGCTGCAGGAACTGTGGATGGCGGATATCCCGCGCAACGGCCCGCTGATCGAGGCGCTCAATGCCTTCGATCACGTGATCTGCCCGTTCCATCATTCCACCGGACCGCTGCAGCGCTGCCTGGACGCGCCGGTGACCTACCTGCCCTGGGGGATCGACGCGCTGGGGTTCTGCCCCTGGCCGGACCCGCCGGCGCGGGTGATCGACGCCTACAACATCGGCGGCATTTCCGACGTGACCCACGACGCGATGGTCGCCCATGCCGAGGCCACCGGCGGGTTCTATCTGCACGACACCACCAAGGGCCGGCGCACGGTGGCCTCGCATGTCGCGCACCGGCAGAACTATGGCGCGACGCTGAAGCGGACGAAATATTTCTTCTCGCACAAGGCCAAGGTGCTGCGCCCCGGGGAACGCGGCGCGCAGGAGGAGTTCGGCCTGCGTTACCTGGAGGGCACCGCCGCGGGCGCGATCCTGCTGGGCGACCGGGTCGACAACCCGGCCTTCGAGGAACACCTGGGCTGGCCCGATGCGGTGATCCAGATCCCTTATGAATGCCCCGACATCGGCGCCGTGATCGAAGACCTGGAAAGCCAGCCCGAGCGCATCGCGGCGGCGCGCCGGGCGAACGTGCTGAACGCGCTGCGCCGCCACGATCACCTGCACCGCTGGGACCGGGTGCTGAAGCTGGCCGGGATGGCGCCGTCGCCGAAGATGCAGGCGCGCCGCGCCGCGCTCGAGGCCCGCGCGGCCGAGATTGAGGCCGAGGCTGCCGGAAAAACGCAGGACGGCGAAACGCAGGGCGGGGCAAGGCAGAACCACAAGGCGGCCACGGGATGAGACCGAGGAAGGAGCGAGACATGCGAGCGACGGGAAAAACCGGGGGCAGGACGGGCTTCTGGCGGCCGGGACGCCGCAGCTTCCTGACCGGGGCGGCGGCGCTGGCCCTGCTGGGCGGGCGCGGCCTGTGGGGCCGGGTGGTCCGCCACCGCTCGGGCTGGGTGCTGCACGAGAGGGACCTGTAGATGTTCGTTGCCGCCGATGCCTTCGAGGATGGCCACGTGGAGCGGGCCCGGACCTGCGTCTTCGGGTCGGGCCCCGCGGGGCTGACCCTGGCGCGCACCCTGGCCGAGCGCGGCGAGGACGTGCTGATGATCGAGGCCGGCGGGGCCGAGTGGGAATACGAATCCCAGGAGCTGTACCAGGGGCAGGTCGTGGGCGACCCGTACTTCCTGCTGGAAGATTGCCGGCTGCGCGTCTTCGGCGGCACCTCGGGGCACTGGGGCGGCTATTGCCGGCCGCTGGACGCCCATGACATGGCCGGGATCCCGGGCAATCCCGCCTCGCGCTGGCCGATCGGCGTCGGGGACCTGCAACCCTATCTTGCCGAAGCATCTGATATTCTCGAGAGTCCGGGGGAATTCCCCGAGCAGCAGGCCGGTCCGGACCTGGTGCGGACCATGTACAACTACAGCCCGCCGGTGCGTTTCGGCGACAAGTACCGGGACTATTGCGAAACCTCGGACCGGCTGCGGGTCTGCCTGAACAGCGCGCTGGTGAACATGGTGCCCGGGGATGGTTCCGCGGATGGGTCCGGGGAGGGGGCCGGCGATGCTTCCGGCGGGACGCGGATCCGCGCCGCCGAGATCGTGACCGAACGCGGCCCCGGCGGGGCCGAGGGCCGGATCCGCTGGACGGTCGAGGCCGAGCGTTTCGTGGTCTGCCTGGGCGGGATCGAGAATTCCCGCATGCTGCTGTGGATCAACGAGCAGAACAACCGCGCGCTGCTGCCCGACAATGACATCGTGGGGCGCTACTGGATGGAGCATCCCAACGATTCCGTGGGCGAGGCGGTTCTGTTCGCCGACCGCGCCGGCCTGTTCGTCGAGCGGCCGACGCATTTCACCCTGTCGGGCAGCTACCAGCAGGGCCACGACCTGCCGAACGCGGTGTTCGAGATCAACGAGGAATCCTATACCAAGGCCAAGCGCCTGGCGGCCGACATCCTGTGCATCGCGCCGCCGCTGGGGCGGCGGCTGCTGGACGGGATCGACAAGAAACTGGTCTGCGCGGCGCGGATCCGCAGCCAGTGGGAGCAGGCGCCGGACCCCGAGAACCGGGTGGTGCTGGGCGACACGCCCGACCGGCTGGGGATTCCGCAGGTCGAACTGCACTGGCGCAACGCCCCGTCCGAACGGCGCACCATCGCCGCCTCGACCATCGCCCTGGCCCGGACCTTCGCCGAGCAGGACATCGGCCGGGTGAAGCCGTTCGACTGGATCCTGGACGATGGCCTGCCGTTCCCCGACGACGACGTCATCGCCAGCTATCACCACATGGGCGGCACCCGGATGAGCGCCGACCCGGCCGAGGGCGTGGTCGACCCCGACCTGAAGGTGCACGGGGTCGAGAACCTATATGTCGGCGGCAGTTCGGTCTTCCCGTCGGCGGGCTATGCGAACCCGACGCTGACCATCGTGCAACTGGCCCTGCGCCTGGCCGACCACCTGAGGCCGGCGGCATGAGTGGCCTGCTGCCCGGCCCCGGCGCGGTCCGCCTGCTGCTGGCGCTGATGATCGTCGTCGAGCACATGTCGCGGCTGCGCATCGGCGGCCCGGCCTTCATGGCCGTCTTCGTGCTCAGCGGCTACTGGGTGGCGCGGTCCTGGGATCTGCGCTACCGGCACATGCCGCGGCCCGGGGCGAGCTTCCGGGTGTCGCGCATCCTGCGCCTGTGGCCGCTCTATGCGCTGGTGTTCCTGGGCGCGACCCTGGTCCTGGCGCTGGTTGCGGACCGCTACGATCCGGCGACCTGGGCCGGGCTGCCGATCCTGGGTCTGGCCAGCCACGGGCTGGACCGGATCGGCATCAGCTGGTCGCTGGACATCCTGCTGCAATTCTACCTGCTGCTGCCGCTGCTCTGGGCCTGGCGCGGACGCCTGTCCGCGCCTGTCGCCGCGCTGGCCGTCCTGGCGGCCGCGGTCATCGGCTGGGCGCTGATCTTCGGCACCGGGCTGGTGCTGCTGCCCGCCTTCCTGCCGCTGTTCGCCCTGGGCTGGACGGTGCACGCGC
Organism: Halovulum sp.; assembly: GCA_041583815.1. GTDB lineage: Bacteria > Pseudomonadota > Alphaproteobacteria > Rhodobacterales > Rhodobacteraceae > Halovulum. The sequence continues at coordinate 2,611 of JBFHFG010000134.1, read as the reverse complement.
GCGGCCTGCAGGTGCCGCTGTGGGGCGCGCTGGCGGGCGCTGTGGCCTTCGCGCTGGTGGCGGGCGTCGCGGTGGCGCTGCCGGACCTGCGCGGGCTGGTGATCGGCGGCACCGGCACGTTCGGCGGCGACAAGCTGTTCGCGCTGCTGTGGGTGCTGCCGCTGGTCCCGGCCCTGGCCTGGAGCGTGCGCCGCCCCTCGGGCGGGCTGGACCGGCTGCTGGGCGAGATGGCCTACCCGGTATTCCTGCTGCACTACCCGATGATCGTCACTGGCCGGGCGCTGCTGGAGCGGGGGTTCAGCGCCCCCGAGAAACTGGTCCTGCTGGCCCTGGTGCTGGCCGCCGCGCTGATCCTGCACCTGGTGGCGGGCCGCCCGCTCGAGGCGCTGCGCCAGCGCGTGGTCGGCGGCATGGCGGCCGCCCCCGGCGGAACGGAGCGGCAGGCATGATGGAGGCGCTGCTTCCGGGGCCGGGGCTGGTGCGGGTCGCGCTGGCGATGATGGTGATGGTCGAACACGTCTCGCGGTTCGAGATCGGCAGCGTCGCGGTGATGGTGTTCTTCATGCTCAGCGGCTACTGGGTCATGCGCATGTTCGACGAGAAGTACCGCCACATGCGGCGTCCGCTGGCGACGTTCTACGTCTCGCGCTTCCTGCGGGTCTGGCTGCTCTACGTGACGGTGTTCCTGATCGCCATGGCAGTGCTGGCGCTGGCCTTCGGGCGGTACGACCCGGCAACCTGGGCGGCGGTGCCGATCCTGGGCGTGGCGACCCATGACAGGGACATCATCGGCATCAGCTGGTCGCTGGACATCGAACTGCAGTTCTACATCCTGCTGCCGCTGCTGTGGGCCATCACCGGGCGATTGCGCGCCGGGGCCGACTGGGGGCTGTTCGCGCTGGGGGTTCTGGCGCTGTCGGGGCTTGGCTGGACGCTGCTCTACAGCACCGGGATCACGCTGGTGCCGGTCTACCTGCCGCTGTTCGTGGCGGGGGCGGCGATCCACGTCCTGCGGCTGCGGGCGCCATCCTGGATGGCGGTGCTGTCGGTGGCGGCCTTCGTCCTGGCAGGGGCGGCCGTGTACCTGGTGCCGGAGCTGCGCCCGTTCGTGATCTACGGCACCGAAAACCCGAATCACAACAAGCTGTTCGCGCTGCTCTGGGCCGGCACGCTGCTGCCCTTCGTGGCGTGGAACGTGCACCGGCCAAGCGGCCACCTGGACCGCCATCTCGGCAACCTGTCCTACGCGATCTACCTGGTGCATTACCCGATGATCATCGCGGGGCGCGAACTGGTGGGCCGCGACATGACCGACCCGGAAAAGCTGGTGGTCCTGCTTGGGGCCCCCGTCGTGGCGCTGGCGGTCTACCTGGTCTTCGACCGGCGCTACGAACACCTGCGGCGGCGCGTGGTGCGCGGCCTGCAGGCGAAACCCGCCGGCGGGGCGGCATGACGATGGCGGAGCGGGGCGCCATCATTTCGATCCATTCTGCGCCTATGCGCAGAGCCGATAGTGTACAGTAACGAACTCGACCAAGGCAGTATTCATGATCTTCACCGAAACCGGACTTGCAGACGCATTCGTCATCGACCTCGAGGAGATCCGCGACGACCGCGGCTTCTTTGCCCGCGCCTTCTGCGCACGGGAATTCGAGGAGCACGGGCTGAAGCCGGTGATCGCCCAGGGCAACCTGTCGTACAATCACAAGAAGGGCACGATGCGTGGCATGCATTACCAGCGCCCGCCCGCTGCCGAGACCAAGCTGGTGCGCTGCACCGCCGGGGCGATCTGGGACGTGATCGTGGACATCCGCCCCGACTCGCCGACCTACATGAAGCATTTCGGGGTCGAGCTGAGTGCCGCCAACCGCCGCGCGCTCTACGTGCCCGAGATGTTCGCCCACGGCTACCTGACGCTGACCGACGATGCCGAGGTGACCTATTCGGTGGGGGAATTCTATACCCCCGGCGTCGAGGGCGGCTATCGCCATGACGACCCGGCGCTCGGCATCGACTGGCCGGTGCCGATCGAGGTGATTTCCGAGAAGGACGCCAACTGGCCGCTGATCGGGGGGGACGCGCAATGATCATCGTCGATACCGCGCTTGCGAAACGCGAGGCCGAGGGCCGTCCCGTCCGCGTCGGCCTGATCGGCGCCGGCTTCATGGGCCGGGGCATCACCAACCAGATCGTCAACTCGGTGCCCGGCATGGCGCTGGTCGCCATTTCCAACCGCAACCTCGCCGGGGCCCGCCGCGCCTATGAGGAGGCCGGAGTGGGGGCCGGGGCGGGCGAGGTGGTCGAGGTGAGCACCCAGGACGCGCTGGAAGACGCGATCCGCGCCGGGACCCCCGCGATCACCGGCGACGCCATGCTGCTGGCCCGCGCCGACAATATCGACGTGCTGATCGAGGCCACCGGCGCCATCGAGTTCTCGGCCGAGGTCGTGCTCGAGGCGATCGCCCACGGCAACCACATGGTGCTGATGAACGCCGAACTCGACGGCACCGTCGGCGCGATCCTCAAGCACAAGGCCGACCAGGCCGGGGTGATCCTGACCGGCTGCGACGGCGACCAGCCGGGCGTGCAGGTGAACCTGTGGCGCTTCGTG
>JBFHFG010000133.1:0-7209 GCA_041583815.1 Halovulum sp. | reverse complement strand
AGGCCATCGGCCTTGTCATCCTCGGCACGGGGGTGGGTGACGATGCACTTGGTCCACCGACAGAGCAATTGGTACTTCAATGCAAGATCGGCAGCCTCATCCGCATCGGGTGCGGCTTCGATCCGTTGCGCCGCGGTGATCCGTGGCAGTGATGGCGAAGCGGCGGTTTCGATCGTGTCAATGACAGCCTCGAACCGCGCGCTGTCAAGGTTTTCGAACGCAAGATTCAGCGCTGCCATGCCCTGGGGCATCTCGTCGAACCATGCGAAAGCGTGCACCGTGTCGCCGTCGTAGACCGGGCCAGGTGCACTGGGCCATTCCTGCACGGGCTTGAAGGGCCATGTCACCCGCGCTGTCTGCGCGGCGGGGGCAAGAATACGGCAGAAGTGCCGGTGGATGCGGTCACCCATGTCCTCGGTCGGGGTGACCATCTCGCAGGCGCCGCCGGTGGCCGTGGCAAGCTGCCGGACCGTCGTTTCGGCGACAGCACTGCCGACGCCGACGGTAAAGATCCGGTGGCCGTGCTGCCGCGCCTCGTTTGCGATGTCGGAGGCGTTCCACACCTCGCCATCGGTGATCAGCAGGACGTCACGTTTGCCGGGGCGTTCAGTGCGGGCGATACAGGCGAAGTGCAGCGCGTTGCCCATCTCGGTTCCGCCCATGTCAGCATTCAGACCGTGGGCGAACTCGCGCGCCTGCGTACGCGTGGTGCTGGTCGCCGGCATGGGCCTTTGGAACAGCGCGCGCCAGTTGCTTCCGAAGGCGATGATGTTGAAATCCGTTCCCTCCGGAAGGCTGTCGATGATCTGCGCAACGCCAAGCCGCGCTTGCCTGATCGAATCCCCCTGCATCGAGCCGGAACAATCGACCACGATCTGAACCGTGCCCGGGGTGCTGTCGGCCTCGGCCGGGATCTCGGGCCGGAAACTAGCCAACGCGAGCCAGCGGTCGCCATCCCTGCCGAGGATTGCGCCGTGCGGGGCTGCCGATGCAACTCGCGCCTCGATGACCAGATCGCGATCCATGACCGAGGTCTGCGCCAGTTGCAGCAGCAACGCGTCGCCCTCGCGGTCGAACTGCAGATCATGCGTCGGTGCATCGAACTCGGCCGAGGCGAGCGGGCCATGGATGCGCGCGGCAAAGCTGAAACGGTGCTCGACCCCGAACGAGGCGACCGGCTCCTGGTGCTGGGCAAGATGCACGGTCCGGCCATAGCGTGGCGCAATGGTCGTGGGCAGCATCAGCCGCACCCGGTTACCGTTCCAGCGCAACAAAAGGGCATAGCGATAGTGAAGAACCGCGGTTTCGCCGGGGCGCAGATTGCCCAGGCTGGCGGTGAACATGCCTGGCTCGGCCTGTTCCAGCAGCACCGCCGTATCGCCGTTGGCCACCGCATCCTCGTAACGGTCCTCGGCGGCGCGAGCGGACACCACCTGGCCCCGGCGGCGCGTATCGCCGATCTCGGCCTCGAATGACAGCAGCGTGGCCTCAACCGGCATCGGGAACGAATAAAGCGCCTCGATGTCGGTTTCGCCCGCGTTGCGATATTGCTGCGCAACGGTGATTTCCGCGAACAGGCCGGTAATCTCGGCCTCGATTTGCACGTTGTCCAGCACGGGCCGGTCGCGAAGCGTGGTCGGGAAAATATCGGTAGTCTCAAATGCGCCGGTCATCGGGTGGCTCCTACTTGTTACGTTTGTCGAACTTGCGCACCAGCGCGGCGGCGTCCCGGGCCAATGCGCGAATATCCTCGGGGGACAGGCCCGCTTCGGTCGGGTCGATGGCGATCTCGATCCCCGGTGCAAGGTGGATATGGCTGCGCACGCGCACGTCGCCGGGCTGGCGTCGGGGCATCGGCGGGGCAGCCGCGTCGCCCGGGTCGCCCATCAATTCGGCGATCCGGTCCAGGCTCAGGCCCGCGCGCTGCCATTTCCGGATCTCGAGCAGTTGCTCCAGGTGCCGGGTCGTATAGTGCGCGCCGCGCTTTGCGCCTTCGGGGCGGTCCACAAGGCCCTGTTGGATGTAATACCGCACGGTCCGCGGTGGCACGTCCGCCAGCACGCTCAGTTCGGACAGGGTGTATGTCTGGGTCGCCTCGGTCATGGGGTTGTATATGACAGTAATAATGTACATTGCAAGTGTCGATAAGTGGTGGAAGTCGAATTCAGCCGATTGAAACGCGAACCGGTGGCGGACTAAGCTCGGGCAATGGGCCGGGCAGAGATCCGGTCAAAGGGGGGAACATGCTGAAATATGTGCTTGGCTCGATCGCTGCCATCGCCCTGGTCGGGCCGGTGCTGGCCCAGGGGGACCCGACGCGCCGCGCAACGCGCCTCGACCCGCTGGAACTGGATGCCGAGCACGGGTTCTCGATCCGGAGCTACGAGGTCGAGTCGGGTGTCTATTACCGCTGGCGGATACGCAGCGACGGGCTGGAGGAGTACAAGGTCCTTGCGCCCGGCCTGTTCCGGGAAAGCTGGATCGACCAGGTCGTGATCGAGGACAAGGAAGTGAAACCCTTCGGGCTGCACGCGGTCGAGTTCGACGACGAGGGCGAGATCGACATCTGGTTCGTTCCGATCCGGCCGGGCACCTACGACTTCTACGTCGAAGGCATGGAAACCCTGGGGTTCAGCGGGACGTTCACGGTCAAATGAGAATGCGGATCGGACTGACCCTGCTTGGGGTCGTGGTAGCTGTGCAGGGGGCGTACGCGCAGCCGCGCCCGAACCATGTCTGCGCCGCGCTGGCGACCCGTATCGCGCAGTCCCCGGCGCAGCTTGAGGGGCGCGTCCTGAACGAGGCGTTGTTCGAGGCGGCAGCGTTGGATTGCCCCGACATCGCGACGGACCTGCTGGGCAAGGGCGCCTCGGTCCATGCGCGCAACAGGTTCGGGGCGACGCCGCTGCACACCGCCGCCGCGCGCGGCGCACGCGAGATCGCATCGCTGCTTCTGGAAGCCGGGGCCGATCTGGATTTCCAGAGCCTTGGCGGCGGCACCCCGCTTCTGGCGGCGGCGCGCGAGGGGCGTCGCCGGATGGTGGCGGAGCTGCTGGTGCGCGGTGCGGATGTGAATGCCCCCGACCGGCAGGGGATCACCCCGCTGATGGCCGCCGCATTCGAGGGTGACGCGCGATTGCTGAAACAGTTGCTCGACGCGGGGGCCGATCCTGAACGGATGGACGCTCAGGGCAAGGGGGCGTTGATTTATGCGGCCGGCCGGGCCTATCCGGCCATCGTTCGGGACTTGCTGGATGCGGGGGCCGCGCCCGACGGAAAGTGGGGGCATGACCTGACCCCGCTGATGTGGGCTGCGGGCCACGCGAACGATGCCCCGGCCGAGGATGGCGTGGCGGTGGCCGAAATGCTGATCGCCGAAGGCGCTGACCCGAACGCCCGCGAGGATCGGGGTCGGACGCCTCTGATGATCGCGGCAGATCGGGGGCATCGCCAGATGGTCGGTTTCCTGCTGTCGCACGGCGCGGATCCGGCAATCGTGGACAATGAGGGCCGGACGGCGGTGCAGCTTGCCGCCGATCCCGAAACCCGCGCGTTGCTGACGCCCTGACGGATCAGAGCGCGGCGAGGTAGCGCGACAGCGCCTGGATTGTCGCGTCGTCCAGTTGCTTCATCGTGCTGATCTTGTCGGGCGCGTTCATCCGGACCTCGTGCTTGAAATCCAGCATTGTCTTTTCAAGGTAATCCGGCTGTTGCCCCGCCAGACGAGGGATCCGGCTGTCGCCTTCCCATTTGCCGTGGCAGGCGCTGCACTGGCCGCCCGTGATGCCCTTTTCCGACGCGGCCTGATCGCCATCCTGAAGGGCAGGGGCCTCAATTGCGGGCCAGGGCTGGTCGGCGAAGTACTGCGCCAGCGCCTTTGCCTGGTCGCGGTCATAGGCGGCAGCGATATCCGTCATGATGTCGTGCTGCCGGCGACCCGCGCCGTAATCGCGCAATTGCGTGTAGATATAGAAATACTGCTGCCCGTGGATGATCGGGTAATCGGGTTCGATGGGCAGCCCCTGTTCGCCGTGACAGCCGATGCAAAGCTGCGCCTCGTCCTCGACATTGAACTCCGTGTCCTGGGCAACCGCCGGACAGGCGGCCAGGATGGCGGCAAGGGTGAAATGGGTCAGTCGCATTCACGGTCTCCGATATGGAATGTAACGAGGCGGGCCCGAAGGCCCGCCCCATCGGCATTGCATGTGGGTCTCGTCAATCGGCAAGCGAGAAGGCGATGATGTTGTTGCCTCGCTTGTAGTTCAGCTGAGCGTTGCCGCCCGCGCCGACGACGATGTACTGGGTACCGTCGACGGTATAGCTGGACGGCGGCGCGTTCACGCCGGCACCTGCCTGGAAGCGCCACAGCTCGGACCCGTTCTCGCTGTTGTAGGCGCGGAACAGGCCGTTGCCCTCGCCGGTGAAGACCAGCCCGCCGGCCGTGGCCAGGATGCCGCCGATCATCGGCTGCTCGGTCCGGACCTTCCAGCGGATATCGCCGGTATCATAGTCGACCGCCGCGATATTGCCCCACTGCTCCTCGTCTGGGATCACGTCGAACGAACCGCCCAGCCACAGCTTGCCCTCGGGGTACGGGGTCGAGCGCACGGTATAAGTCATCGGCTGATGCAGGTTGATGACATAGGACAGGCGGTGGTTCGGATCGATCGCCATCGGCGACCACTCGGTTCCGCCATTGGCCCCCGGTAGCATCCGCGCGCCATCCTCGGTCGGCAGGGTCCACATGTCTTCTTGCGGGACCATGGCGTCTGAGAAGCGGATCATCGAACAGTCGTCGGCATTGTGGACATAGACATGCCCGGTCTTGCCCGCGTGCAGGATGCCTTTCACGTCGTCGCCGCTTTCGTCCTTCACCTGCGTGATGACCGGCGGCGAGACCGCGTCGAGGTCCCAGACATCATGCGCGATGTACTGGAAGTGGCAGACATATTCGCCGCTATCCAGGTCCACCGCCACAAGGCTGTCGGTGTAAAGGTTGTCGCCCGGCCGCAACGATCCGTCCAGGTCCGGGGACGGGTTGCCGACGACGAAATAGATCCGCCGCGTCTCGAGGTCGACGGCCGGGTTCTGCCAGACGCCGCCACCGAGGGTCTCGTAGGGATCGCCCATCTCTTCGTAGGCGGCTTTCTCGGCTTCGATGTCGCGCTTCATGTCGCGGCCGGTCGCGTCGTGGGTCGCCCAGACTCCGCGTGAATCCTCGGGCGTGGTGTGGAAGGTCCAGATCTCTTCGCCGGTTTCGGTGTCGAAGGCCTTCACGAAACCCCGGATGCCGTATTCGCCGCCGTTGGTGCCGATCAGCACCATGTTCTCGACGACAGTGGGCGCCATGGTCTCGGAATAGCCTAGCTCGGGCTCGGCGATCTGGGTTTCCCAGACCTGCTTGCCGGTCTTGGCGTCCAGTGCCACCAGCTTGGCGTCAAGTGTGCCCATGAAGACCTTGTCGCCCGCCACCGCGACGCCGCGGTTGTTCGGGCCGCAGCAATAGGTCGTGACCGGCCCCATCGCGTGCTTGTGGTGCCAGATCTGTTTCCCCGTCCGCGCGTCCAGGGCGTAGACGTGGTTGAACGACGTGGTCACGTACATCACCCCGTTCACGACGATCGGAGAGGTCTCGAGGCTGTCCACCACCTCGGTCTGGAAGATCCACGCGGGGCGCAGGTTCTTCACGTTCTGGGTGTTGATCTGGCTGTTGGGATAATACCGGGTCTGTTCGTAATTGTGGTTGGTGTGAAGGAACCCGTTGCCGTCACTTGCGGCGCGGCTGAGCATGTCCTGGGTGACGAATTGAAGGTCACCGTACAGGGTACTGGCCGAGGTTTCCTCCTGCGCTGCAGTGATCGTACCGCTTGCACACAAGGCAATAGCGGTCACTGCGGATATTTCCGCAATTCTCATGGACTTTTCCTCCCCAAATCGGCGAATTATTTTCCTCGCCAGTGCTTACAGTATATCCGATATTCCGATCCGAGGACAGAAAAACGCATTCCGAAAACTGCGTACGGACGAGGGGGAGGGGACATGAATACCGGACTTGCAGGGATATGGCTGATGGCATGGCTGCCCTCGGTCGCGGTTGCAGCGGGATCGGGGCTTGCGATCGTTCCGAACGAGCGTGGCGATACGCTGTCCATCATCTCCTCCGATTTCGAAGTGGTCCGCACGGTCGAAACCTGCGCGCGTCCGCGCGGCATTCATTTCAGTGCGGATCGGTCGAAGTTCTTCGTCGGCTGTGCCGATGACGACATGATCGCGATCTATGACACCGGCTCGCTGGAACTGGTCGGCAGGATCGTCGGCGTTCCGGCCCCCGAAACGTTCGACCTGCACCCCGACGGGCGCCGGCTGATCATCTCGAACGAGGAAGACGCCGCCGCCAGTGTCTATGACGTCGAGACCGGTGAGTTCCTGGCCGAATACTATACCGGTGAAGAGCCCGAGGGGGTCCAGGTTACCGCGGACGGCAGGCTTGTGTTCGTCGCCTCCGAGGCCGCGAACCTGGTCCATGTCATTGACCTCGAGGCCGACGAGGTGATCAAGGACATCCTCGTGGACACACGGCCGCGCCGCTTTGCCTTGACCCCGGACGAGCGCGAACTCTGGGTCTCGGCCGAACTTGCGGGGATCGTGAACATCATCGATGTCGAAACCCTGACGCTGGTCGACGACATTCCCTTCCTGCCGACAGGTTTTCGCCCTGAGCAGGTTACACCCGTGGACCTGCTGATCACGCAGGACGGCAGCCGTGCCTATGTTGCGCTGGGCCGGGCCAACCATGTCGCCGTTGTGGACGTCCCCCGGCGAAAGGTGATCGACTACGTGCTGGTGGGCAAGCGCGCTTGGGGGCTGGAACTGAGCGCGGACGAAAGCCGCCTCTACGTGGCCAACGGCCTGTCCGACGATGTCACGATCGTCGATACCGATACGCTGAAGCCCATCGTTTCGGTCCCGGTCGGACGTGTCCCTTATGATATCCTTGTCGATGATCGCTAGGTTTCTTGTCCTTGTCGGGATCCTGCTGGTGCCCGTGGCGGCCCTTGCCACAGGGCAGATCGCCTATGTCGGGGTGCAGGACGATCCGTATTATGAGCCGCGCAAGACCTATACCGGCTTGTCGCTGCGGGATCGCGAGCGCCCCATCGCGGGTGCCGAGGTGGCGATGCGCTCGGCACGGGTGCTCTCGCGCGTTCT
>JBFHFG010000132.1:0-7210 GCA_041583815.1 Halovulum sp. | reverse complement strand
CGCGCGCCCGCCCTGCTGCTCGAAAATCTGCGCCAGCGCGGCCAGTTTTCCGTCCGCCCCCGCGCCGCCCAGCAGCGTGACCGAGCCCGGACGACCATCCTCGCGCGGGAGGGTGGGCACGGCGATGCCGCTCATGTCCAGAAGGTTGACGAAGTTCGTATAGGTGCCCAGTCGCGAGTTCGGGCCGATCGGGTCCTGCGCAAGGTCATCGAGGCTGTAGAACGTCGGGATCGTCGGCACGCACAGCGCATCCAGCCCCGTCATCGCAGTTTCGGCCGCGCGGGCAAGCTCGCGCAGCCGGTAGATGCCGCGGAACGCGTCGGCAGCCGTCAGTCCCTCGGCAGCCTGAACCACCTTGCGCGTAACTGGGTGGATCGCCTTGGGATCGCGGGCCAGAAGGTCCGCAATCACCGTATAGCGTTCGGCGACCCATGCGCCTTCGTAGAGCATCTCAGCCACGTCATAGAAGGGGGTGAAATCCAGGCCGACGACCTCGGCCCCCGCGTCAGACAGCGTGGCGACGGCCGCTTCGAACATGCGCGACTGCACCGCATCGCCGAAGAACTTCGCGCTGGCGGCATCGGGAATGCCGATCCGCGGGCGCGGCGGAACGGGCCCAAGCGGCATCGCGTCGAACCGGCGTGAGAATGCATCGTCCTTGTCGAAGGCCGCGGCAGCCGAAAGGACTGTATGCGCGTCCGCGACGGTCTGGGCAAAGATCGAGATCGTGTCGAGCGTCCGGCAGGCAGGCACGACGCCCCCTGCCGACAGCGCCCCGAGCGTAGGTTTCAGGCCGACGATGTTGTTCAATGCCGCTGGCACACGGCCCGATCCAGCCGTATCGGTGCCAAGCGAGAAGGCCACCAACCCATGACCGACCGCCACGGCCGAACCGCTGGACGACCCGCCCGGCACGATCTCGGGATCGATCGCGTTCCGCGGCACGCCGTAGGGGGACCGTACCCCGACCAGCCCCGTGGCGAACTGATCCAGGTTCGTCTTGCCGATCAGAAGCGCCCCTGCCGCCTTCAGACGGGCCACGACAAAGGCATCGCGTTCGGCGACGTATTCGTATGCCGGGCAGGCAGCGGTGGTCGGCAGGCCCTCGGCATCGATATTGTCCTTGATGACGAAGGGCACCCCCCACAGCGGCCTCGTGGCGTCTGGCGCTCCCAGGGCACGGGCCGCGGCCAGGACCCGGTCCTTCGGCAGCAAGGTAATGAAGATCGCCGGATCGTCCACCGCCTCGATCCGGCGGAAGACTTCCTCCACCACCGCTTCGGGGCAGGTGCCCGAGGCATAGGCGGTGCGCAGCGCGTCGATGGTGAAGGGCAGGTTGACGGGCATTCTGGAAATCCTCTGCAAGTCAGGCCGCATCTGCGCGCACCGGCGGCTGCGGGGCCGCGGTCACGAGAGAACGGGTATAGTCGTGTCGGGGTTCGGCCATGACGCTGGCCGCGGGTCCATGTTCGATGATCTCGCCGCCCCGCATCACCAGCACCTCGTCGCACAACAGGCGGACGACGTTCAGGTCGTGGCTGACGAAAAGGTAACTCATCCCCAGCCGGGCGCGCAGGTCGACCAGCAGGTTCAGCACCACAGCCTGGATCGAGACATCCAGCGCCGCAGTCGGCTCATCCAGGATCAGCAGCTTGGGTTCCGGTCCGATGGCGCGGGCGATGCCAACGCGTGCCTTCTGACCACCGGACAGCTGATGCGGAAACCGGTCAAGCAGCGGCAGGGGCAGTCCTACCAACCCGACCAGTTCCTCGATCCTGGCGCGCAAACGGGGGCCATTCAGTCCGGTGATGCGCCGCAGCGGCTCGGCGATGGACTGGGCGGCGGTGTGGCGCGGGTTCAGGCTGTCGGTTGCATCCTGGAACACCATCTGGATCGCCCCGCGCACCGGATTCCGGGCGAAACCGGCGGCGGGAACCTCGGCCAGGTCCTTGCCGTCGAACAGGATCCGCCCCGAGGTCGGATCCATCAGCCGCACGATCATCTCGGAGGTGGTGGACTTGCCGCAACCGGACTCCCCCACCAGCCCGACGCTTTGTCCGGCCCGCACCGAGAACGAGATGCCCTTGACCGCCTGCACCGGCCCGGCCTTGCCCTGGTAGGTCTTGACCAGGTCCTGCACCTGAAGCAGCGGCCGGTCCGAGACCTGGTGCGGCGGCTCGGGGCTGCGCGCCTCGGCGGGCAGGAGGCTGCGGATCGAGGCGCCCAACCGTGGTGTAGCGTCGACCAGTCGGCGGGTATAGGCGTGGCGCGGCGCACCGAAGATCTGCGCTGGCAATCCCTCTTCGACGATGCGGCCGTCCTTCATCACCACGATCCGGTCGCAGTACTGCGCGGCCAGTCCCAGGTCGTGGGTGATCAGGATCGAGCTCATGTCTCGGGCGCGGATCAGGTCGCGCACCAGGTCCATCACCGCCTTCTGGGTGGTGATGTCCAGGCCGGTCGTGGGTTCGTCCGCGATCAGCAGGCGCGGATCGCAGGCCAGCGCGATGGCGATCACCACGCGCTGGCACATGCCACCCGACAGTTCGAACGGGTATGCGTCGTACCGGGCCTCGGCGTCGCGGATCTTCACCGCCTCCAGCGCGGCGATGGCCTTGGCGCGGGCATCCTGCCGGGTGGCACGGGCATGGCGGACCAGCACGTCCTCGATCTGGTGACCCACCTTTCGGATCGGGTTCAGCGCCGCCCGCGGGTTCTGGAAAATCATCGAGACCTCGCGGCCTCGGATGTCCTGCATCTCCCGTTCTTTCGCGCCACGCAGGTCGATGCCGGAGTAATCGACCTCGCCTGCCGATATCCGGCCGCCCGCGTCGAGGATCCGCATCAGCGCGTATGACGTCACCGACTTGCCCGAGCCACTTTCCCCGACGATGCCCAGGGTCTCGCCCCGGGCGACGGTGAAACTGATGCCGCGCACCGCGTCCACCGGCCCCTTGCGGGTACGGAAGGTGACGGCCAGGTCCTTGATAGACAGCATGGCTCAGGTCCTCTTGCGGGGGTCGACCATGTCACGCAGACCGTCGCCCAGCAGGTTGAAGGTGAACACCGCCAGCATCAGCCAAAGGCCGGGGAACAGGGCCAGCCACCACTCGCCCGAGACGATGAAGTTGGCACCCTCGGCAACCATGATGCCCCATTCGGGGGTCGGCGGGCGCACGCCCAGGCCGATGAAGGACAGGCCCGCGGCGTTCAGTATCGCCCATCCCAGGTTCAGCGACAGCTGCACCATCATCGGCGGCAGCGCGTTGGGAAAAATGTGCAGCGCCAGCACCCGCAAATCACTATTGCCCGCCAGCCGCGCGGCGCGGGCAAAACCGGCCTCGCGGCGGATGTTGACCTCGGCCCGGACCAGCCGGGCATAGAACGGCACATTGATGATCGCGGTCGCGTAGACGATGTTCTCGATCGTGTTGCCCAGCGCCGCGACGATGCCCATCGCCAGCACGAACAGCGGGAAGGCCATGATCGTGTCGAGGATGCGGTTCAGAACCGTGTCGATCCAGCCACCCCAATAGCCCGCAGCGGCCCCAAGCGCCGAGCCGACAACGAAGCTGAGCGCCACCGCGGCGACCGAGATCAGCAGGTCGAGGCGCGTGGCCACGATCACCCGGCTGAACACGTCGCGGCCCAAGCTGTCGGTGCCGAACCAATGCGCGCCCGAAGGTGGCTGCAAGGCGTTCGCGGCATTGGACTGCAGTGGGTCATAGGGAACCAGTGCGGGGCCGAAGATGGCGCAGCCCACGAACATCGCGAACAACGCAAAGGCTACCATGGTCACCGGGTTCTCGCGCAGGACGTGGCCGACATGGGCCAGCGCGCCTTGCGATTTCGGCGGGGACAGGGGAATGTCGGTCATCAGGAGAATCCGATCCGCGGGTCGATCAGCGCATAAGCGATGTCGATCACAAGGTTCAGCGCCACGAACAGCAGCGCCATCGCCAGAACAAAGCCCTGCACGGCGGCGTAATCCGACACCACCAGCGCCTCGACCGCGTAGGAACCGATGCCGGGCCAGGCAAAGACTTTCTCGACCAGGACGTTCGCGCCCAGCGTGAACGAGAACACCATGCCCAGCGTCGTGATCACCGGCAGCAGCGCGTTGCGCAGCGCATAGCCGAACAGCACCTTGCGGCGCGACAACCCCGCCGCCCGCGCGGTGCGGATGAAATCAGAGGACAGCGCCGACAGCATTGCCGCGCGGGTCATCCGGGCGATCGGCGCCAGGGTGAACAGCGCCAGCGTGACCGCCGGCAGGATCAGCTGTTTCAGTGCGCCGACCCATGTCTCCCAGTCGCCAGCAAGCGCGGAATCCACCAAGTAGAACCCCGTGACGTTGGGTGGTGCGATGAAGATGAAGTCCAGCCGGCCCAGCGGCGACGGGGCGACGCCCAGCAGGTAGTAGAACACGTATATCAGCACGATGCCGGTGAAGAAGGTCGGCAGCGATACGCCTGCCGTCACCAGCACTCGGCACAGGTGGTCGATCCAGCTTCCGGGGCGGGTCGCGGCCAGGATGCCCAGTGGCAGCGCGACGCCGCAGGACAGAAACAAAGCGACCAGCGTCAGTTCGAGCGAGGCCGGAAGGCGATTGGCAAGATCCGTCGCCACGGGCTGACCCGTGGAGATCGAGGTGCCCAGGTCGCCGGTCGCCAGATCACCGACATAGATCAGGAACTGCCGGATCAGCGGCTGGTCCAGGCCCAGCGCCTGGCGGACCTCGGCGATCGACTGCTCGTCCGCCGCGGCCCCCGCGAAGAAGGCTGCCGGGTCGCCCGGCAACGCACGGGTCAGCAGAAACGAGATCACCACCACCCCGGCCACCACGGGCAATGCCTGGGCCATGCGGCCCAGGATTATTCGTGTGCGTGTCGATACCATCAGGCCGTGGCCTGCTTCAGCGGGCGAACATCAAGTTGGCGGTGGAACCAGAATTCGTAATCCGAGGCCCCGTTCAACGCCACGTTCAGCGCCGGTTGCCACAGCGGGATACGCGGCAGATCCTCGAAGGCGATCTGGAACATGCGCTTGATCTTCGGCGCGTACTCGGGGTCGTCCATCGCCAGGTGCAGCGTCTCGTCCACCAGCGCCTCGACCTCGTCGTTGCGGTAGTTGGACGAATTGAACAGGTGACCTTCCTTGTAGGCCCAGAAGAAGTAGTAGTCCGGCGTGTTCAACCAGCCGCCGAAGTTCTCAAGGTGCAGCGGCAGGCGTTTCTCGACCAACGCGGCGGTACGCCAGTTGGCGCCGGGGATCTTTTCAATTTCGGTGGTGATCCCGATCTGCGCGAAGGCCTCCTGCATCAGCAGGGCCGTCGGCTCCATCCAGTCGGCGAGGTCAAGGCTGATGGACAGCGGCACCTCGAACCCGTCGGCGAAGCCGGACATGGCCATGTGCTCTTTCGCCTTGTCCATGTCGGTCATGTAGGGCGCCTTGCGCGGCCATGCGGTGTCCTCGATGGTCGCGTCCCCGCCCCACATCGGAACGCCGCGCCCGTAGGCCGCGGTCTGGAAGATCGCCTCGTAGGGGATTGCATAGGCCAGCGCCTTGCGCACGTTCGCGTCCCTGAACGGCTCGAATGCCGTGTTCGGGCACAGGCAGTGGATGCAGTTCTCGATCGGCGTCGAATAGACGGTGACACCGTCCATCGCATCCAGTTCCAAGGCATCCTTGTTGGGAATGTCGAAGGACAACTGCACGTCGCCCCGCTCGATCAGCGCGCGGCGGGTGGCGGGGCTGGGCACCTCGCGCAGGACAACGCGTTTGAAGGCGGGCAGCGGGCCGCCGACCCATGCGTCGTTGCGCTCGTAGACCAGTTGCTGGCCCTGCTCCCACGCGGCGACCTTGTAGGCGCCGGAACCGGCCGGCGTCTTGTGCAGGTATTCCATCGCCCAGGGGTCGTCGTCGGTGCCGTGCTCCATCGCAACGGCCGAGTTGACGATGAACGGAACCGGCACGGCCAGGTCGGGCAGCGACAGCTTAGATGGGCGATCCAGGTGCACGACGAACGTCTCGTCATCCACGGCTTCGAACTGCTCGGGGCGCTCCAACCCGCCAGCCTTCATCTGCACGGTGGGGAAGCCCCCGACGGACACGGCGCGATCAAAGGACCATTTCACGTCCGCGGCGGTCACCTTGCTTCCGTCCCAGAAGATCGCATCGGATTTCAGCTTGAAGGTGATCGCAAGGCCGTCGTCCGACACCGTCCAGCTTTCGGCCAATTCAGGTACGATGGTCGAATAGTCGTAGGACAGGCCTTCGCCGTCGGCAGACTTGGTGCCAAAGCTGACCAGGCGGTCATAGCAGTTGACCGCCACCTGGTAGGACGCCCGGTTCGTTCCCGTACGGTGCAGGTCAAGGCTGTTAATGGTCTGGCCGGTGACGGCCACCAACACGTCGCTGCCTGCAGCGTCGGCGGGAACCGCCTTGAGGAAGGGCAGCATCGCAGCGCCGATCGTGGCGCCGCTGATCTTGAGGAATTGCCTGCGGGTGGGCTGCGTCGTCATCTGGCGATCCTTTCCGTCACATGTCCTGGCTTGGGAACCAAGCGGGAAGCTGAGGGTGACAGTCGGCCGGACGGGCGTTAACTTCCAGTGCTAAGAATTCACAAATCCGATGCAATAAATGCATCACTGGAGACGCGCGCCATGCGGCACCTGAAGGTCTATGAGATGATCGAGGCGGTCACCCGCGCCGGCTCGATCCGCAAAGCGGCCGAAGACATGAACATCACCGCCTCGGCGCTGAACAGGCGCATCCAGGGCTTCGAGGAAGAGTTCGGCTCCGAGATCTTCGAAAGACTGCCGCGCGGCATGCGATTGAACCCCGCCGGCGAGCTGTTGCTGCACCATATCCGCGCGCAGAAGACAGACATGGCCCGCGTCCTGTCGCAGGTCGCCGACCTGTCGGGCGTGCGGCGCGGGCATGTGTCCATCGCCTGTTCACAGGCGCTGTTGCCCTATTTCCTGCCGCGCGAGATAGCGCTCTACCGCCGCGATCACCCCGGTGTCACATTCTCGGTCAACGTGCGGGACAGGGTGCAGGCCGAAAAGGATCTGGTCAGTTTCCAGTCGGACCTGGCCCTGGTGTTCGAACCAGCGCACATGGTCGATTTCGAGGTGCTCTATGCCGTCGCACAGCCGGTTTACGCGATCATGAGCCGCGCCCATCCGCTGGCCGGCGCAACCGAGCT
>JBFHFG010000131.1:0-7228 GCA_041583815.1 Halovulum sp. | reverse complement strand
CGGCGCCCCACATGGCGATGCCGTGCAGGTTGTTCTTGTCCAGCGTGGCCAGAAGCTCTTCGCCGACCTCGCCGTCGAGGACGCGCTTCATCGCCGCGTCATCGCTCATAAGAAAGGGCAGGTCGAACAGGTACATCTGTTCGTTGAAGTTGGCGAGGTTCCCGGTCGGCGGAATGGCGATGTGCACCAGGCCCATCTGTGTCTGCTCGATGATCTCGACATCGCCGCCAAGCTGCGCTGCGGGGCGGATGTTGATCTCGATCCGGCCGTCCGAGTTCTTTTCAACCTCTTCCTTGAACACCACCGCGGCGCGGGCGTTCGGCGTGTCCTCGGTCAGGACGTGGGCAAAGGTGAACTCGTAGTCGGCGGCATTGGCGGTCGCGGCAAAGGCTGCGCCCAGGACCAGGGCAAGCGAGGTACCGATCTTGTGGATGTTCATGACGTCTCCTGTTGGTTGGATGGATCGATGGTTGTTCTTGTTCACTGCGGCGGTGTGCCCAGCAGGTCGGCCCCCTGCCCCAGTACCGTCTCGACCGCCAGGGCGGCGGCCAGCAGACGTTCCTCGTGGCGCGGCGGTGCGATGAGCTGAAGGCCGGTGGGAATGCCGTTCGCATCCAGCCCGGTCGGCAGCGTCACCGCGCACCAGCCGAACAGGTTCACGATGGCGGTATTGCGCAGCGCCAGCATGTTGGCGGCCCGATAGGCGTCGGGATCGGCCATGTCAGCAATCAGCGGTGCGCCGATCGGAACGGTGGGCGAAACCAGCACATCGCACCCGTCAAAGACCTGCGCGGCGGCCTTGCCGCTGGCTGTCAGGACATCGCGCCGGCGCAGGTATTCAGGCGCGCCCGTCTGGTCTGCGGCACTGACACGGGCAACGACCATCGGATCCAGCCGGGCAATGCGTTCCGGGAATGTGCTGTCCAGAAAAGCGCGTAGTTCCGTCGCCGCCAGCCCGCCGAGGCCGAAGATCTCCAGCACCGTATCGACATGCGGCAAGTGCACCGGCGTCAGCCCCGCGCCTGCCTGTTCCAGCCGCGCAAGCGCATCTTGCGTATTCGCGATCACGGACGCATCGGCACCGTCGTAAACCACGTTCTCGACCACGCCGATCCTGAGCGCGCTGGCGCAGGCGGGCGTAATCGCACCGGGCCGGACCGGGTCGAGCGCGGCAAAGGCGAACACCAGATCCTCGATCGTCCGCGCCAGAAGGCCGGGCGTATCCAGCGAAGGCGACAGTGGCACAATCCCGTCAAGCGACCATCGGCCGTGGGTGATCTTCAGCGCTGTCTGCCCCGTGAAACATGCTGGGATCCGCACAGATCCCGCCGTGTCCGTGCCAAGCGCCAGCAGCGCCGAGCCCTGCGCCAGCGACACGCCCGCGCCGGAGCTGGACCCGCCGGGCACACGCGGTGCACCGGGCACCGACCACGGGTTCACCGGGGTGCCCACGTGGGGGTTGGTTCCAAGACCACCGAAGGCGAACTCCACCGTATGGGTCTTGCCCGTCACGAGGCCCAGTTGCGACAACACCGCCTGAACCACCGGTCCTGGGCGCTGCCAGGATTCGGGAAAAGCTTCGTCCGTTCCGGCATGTACCGGCAGGCCCGGCACGCCGTACAGATCCTTGACCGACACCGGAATCCCCATCTACGGACCAAGGTCGACGCCCGTTCCAAGCAGCGTATCCACCGCGTCGGCCTGCTTCGCCGCCCGCGGACCGGCCCATGTGCGATAGGCATTCAACGACAGCTCGGTCGCATCATGGGCAGCAATGGCCCCGGCCATCAGATCGGCGGCGGCGCATGTGCCGTCGCGAAGACTGCTTGCAATGCTGGAGAGGGATCTATTCGGCACGGCCTGCCCTTCGCTTTCCGAAAAACTGCCTCGACCATAAGCACCGCGAAGGATTGCGCTACTGCGTGAAACCCGGCGCCATTTCGGGTTGGCGCGACAATCGAGACGGAAAGAAAGGGGGTAACCAACTGCAATTCATATCTTTTTCAGGAGCGCCCGATAGGTCGGCCACCAGTTGCGTTGCCCAAAAGGCAATGCTCCGTTGCCGTCTGCGCGCTCCCGGCGGGGGCGTTTCTGCCTAATTTGCGACCAATCGCAACACGCAGTCATACGGAGACACAACGTGCCGCACGAAACGGAACGCCGCCTGCACGACATGGGGATCGTCCTGCCCCGCCGGCCCAAGCCGATCGGGAACTACCTTCCCGGTGTGGTGGTGGGAAACATCCTCTACACGTCGGGCACACTGGGCACGCAGCCGGATGAAAACGACAACGACGTGTTGCCCCATATCGGCAAGGTCGGGTCCGATCTGACGATAGAGGAAGGTTATGCATCGGCCCGGCTGATGGCGATCAACCACCTTGCGATGATGAAGGCGGTTCTGGGCGACCTGGATCGCGTGAAGCGCATCGTCAAGATGATCGGTTACGTCTCGTGCGCGCCGGGCTTCACCGAGCCTCACCTCGTGCTGAACGGGGCGTCCGACCTGTTCGTGGAGCTATGGGGCGAAGAGAACGGCAAGCACGCCCGCGCGGCCCTTACCCAGCACGAACTTGGCCTGAATGCACCGGTCGAGGCCGACATCACCATCGAGCTTCACGTCTGATCCGACCTGATCCGGGCGAGCAGGGCGGCATCCGCCCGCTCGTTCTCGGCGAAGGTGGACCGGATCTCCTTGATGAATGCCTCGCATGCGGGGGAACGTCGCTGATCGCGGCGCACGATCAGATAGATGAAACGATGCTCGAACTCGGCACAGTCGAGGTTGAGCGGCAGAAGTTCGCCCGCCGTGACCTCGTTCAAGGCAGCCTGAAGCGGCAGGTAGACGACCGCGTTGTTGCGGATGGCATGCCGGATCAGGAAATGAAGCTGATCCGCGACCAGGATCGGCTGCGGCCGCGCCGCGAATTTGCGGAATGCCCGGTGGATCAGGTGGTGAATCCCGAAACTGTCATCGGGCATCACGCAATCCACCGACACAAGATCCTGCAGGCTGACCTTGTCACCTTCCACCAGCGGGTGGCCCGGCGGCACCATGGCCAGCAAGGGCTGGCGCCACTGGCCCACGATCTCGATCTGCGGATGGGAGAAGTGGTCGTAGACAAACCCGATCTGGCTGAGGTGCTGCTCCACCGCCTCGAGGACACGTTCCCGGCCACGGATACGGACCCGGAAATCGATCGCGGGAAACTTCTTGCGGAACGCGGTGATGCTGGCGGACAGGAACGGGTCCGAGATACCCTCGACCGTGGCGACCGAGACGCTGCCCGTCTTCAGCTTCTTCAGGTCCGAAATTTCGCCCTTCGCCACGTCGATCTGGTCGAAGACGATGGTCAAGTGGTCGGCCAGCACCCTGCCCGCGTCGGTCAGTTGCACACCATCGGCCCGGCGTTCGAGGATCTGTTCCTCGAACTCGTGTTCCAGTTTGGCGATCTGCCGGCTGATCGCCGAGGGCGACACGTGCAGCCTGTCGGCAGCCAGCCGGATCGAGCGATGGCGCGCGACTTCCAGCAGGTAGCGACAGGCGGTCAGGTTCAGCATTCGGCGGTTTCCGGTCCGGATCAACGCCGGGATGCCCGGCCACTGCCGCACAATGCCCTGCCGCGCGGGCTCTTGGCCAGACCGGGATCGGCAATGGATCCCCTGTCCGAAAGTGCCGCAGACCACCGCCTTGCAGTGTGGGCAAACCACGTTAAGCTGCGCGGCGCACGTCAGGGTCCCGGTCCTGCGGCGAAAAGCGGAAACATTCCGGCGGGAACGCGCCAGCCGTCACAGTTATGTCAACCTGGCGCTCTAACCCTTTGCCAACGCAAACGGGCTGGGATTAGCACGTTGAAGTACAGGACTATCTTCCTGTCGGACATCCACTTGGGCACGCCAGGCTGTCAGGCCGAATTGCTTCTGGACTTCCTCGCCACGAACGAGGCCGACAATTACTATCTGGTCGGGGATATCGTCGATGCCTGGCGTATCCGCCGCAAGGGGTTCCTGTGGCCGCAGGCGCACAACGACGTCGTGCAGGCCTTGCTGGCCAAGGCGCATGACGGCGCCGGCGTCTACCTGATCCCCGGCAATCACGATGAGTTCCTGCGGTCGTATTTCGGCACCCATTTCGGGGGCATCGAGGTCGTGCACAGCGCCGATTTCACAGCCGCGGACGGCCAGCGATACCTTGTCACCCACGGCGACCAGTTCGACTCGATCGTTGTCAATGCCAAATGGCTGGCGCACCTGGGGGACCGCGCCTACGAGTTCAGCCTGTGGCTGAACACCCGCATCAACCGGCTGCGCCGGTTGTGGGGCGGGCAATACTGGTCGCTGTCGAAATGGGCCAAGCACCAGGTGAAGCACGCCGTCAATTACATCAGCGAATACGAAAGCGTCCTGACCGCCGAAGCCCGGCGCGGCGGCTATGACGGGGTGATCTGCGGGCATATCCACAGCGCCTGCATCCGCGACATGAACGGCGTGGCCTATGTCAACACAGGCGACTGGGTCGAAAGCTGCACCGCCGTGGCCGAGATGGACTGCGGACGCCTGATACTGATCGATTGGGAACGCACGGCCCGCAGGTCCCGACACCGGGACCGCACGCGCCGCGCGCGCCGAAATACAAAGCAATTGGAAAACGTGTGAAAAGGCCAGAGCCCCGATGACCACAGTCCAGGCACGATTGGATGCCGCCGTCCTGCAACAGACCGATGCCGCGACGGGTCAGCTTGAACGGCTGTTCTCGCGATTGTTCCTGGGGCTTGTCTATCCGCAGATATGGGAGGACCCGGTCGTCGACATGGAGGCGCTGCGCCTCGGCCCCGAGGACAACCTGGTCTGCATCGCCTCGGGCAGTTGCAACATGATGTCCTACCTGACAGCCGGGCCTGCCTCGGTCACGGCGGTGGACCTGTCGCCCGCCCATGTTGCGCTGGGGCGGCTGAAACTGGCCGCCGCCCAGCACCTGCCCGACCACGCGGTCTTCTACCAGTTCTTCGCCCGCGCGGACATGGACAGCAACGTTGCACTTTACGGCCGCTATCTGCGGGACAAGCTGGACCCGGAAACCCGCGCATTCTGGGAGGGCCGCGCACCGCTGCGGCGCCGGATCTCGTTGTTTCAGGACGGGTTCTACCGCCATGGCGTGCTGGGCAGGTTCCTGGGCGCGACACACCTTCTGGCCCGGATTTCGCGTGTCGATTTCGCGCCGCTGCTTGCCGCGCGCAGCCTGGCCGAACAGCAAGCGTTCTTCGACCGCCAGATCGCGCCGCTGTTCGACAAGTGGCTTGTCAAGTCGCTGGCCCGGTTTCGCCTGTCGCTGTTCGGTCTGGGCATCCCGCCCGCGCAGTACGACAAGCTGGCCGCAGACGGAAACGGCGATGTGCTACCGATCCTTCGGGAACGCGTGCGCAAGCTGATCTGCGATTTCCCCATCGGCGAAAACTATTTCGCCTGGCAGGCGTTCGCGCGCGGGTACGATCCTAGCCCCGAAGGTTCGCTTCCGCCTTACCTGCAACGCACCAATTTCGAGATCCTGCGCAGCCACGCGGGCCGGGGCAGGATCGTGAACCAGTCGATGACGGACATGCTGGCAGCCGAGCCGGACGGGTCGCGCCAGGGCTTTGTCCTGCTGGATGCGCAGGACTGGATGAACGACACCCAGTTGAACGCGCTTTGGGACCAGATTACCCGGACGGCCAGCCCGGGCGCGCGGGTCATTTTCCGCACCGGCGGCATCGCTGACATCCTGCCGGGCCGGGTCGCCCCCGATACGCTGAATCGCTGGAGCTACGACAGCGACGCCTCGGCGCGGGGCTCGGAACGGGACCGCTCGGCCATCTACGGCGCGTTCCATCTTTATCATTTCAACGGCTAATCCGAATGCTGGACACGACTTCCAACGCGCACGCCGACCTGATGAACCAGACCTACCGGCGTCAGCGACTGATCTATGATCTGACCCGGAAATACTACCTGTTCGGCCGCGATCACCTGATCGCCGGGTTGCGCCCCGACGACGGCTCGCACGTGCTCGAGGTTGCCTGTGGCACCGGGCGGAACCTGCAACGGGCGGCGCGGCATTTTCCGCGCAGCGCGTTCTACGGGCTGGACATTTCGTCCGAGATGCTGATTTCGGCCAAGGCCAAGCTGGGCGCGCGCGCGCAGCTGGCCCCGGCCGACGCCTGCGATTTCGACGGCGATCAGCTGTTCAGCTGCGCCCGGTTCGACCGGATCTTCATCTCGTACGGGTTGTCGATGATCCCCGAATGGGAGGCCGCCGTGCGCATGTCCGCCGCGCACCTGGCCCCCGGAGGCCAGTTGCACGTGGTCGATTTCTCGGACCAGGGTGGCTGGCCCCGCTGGTTCGGCGCGGGGCTAGAGCGCTGGCTTGGCAAGTTTCACGTCACCCCGCGCCCGAATCTGGAGGATGTCCTGACCGGCGTTGCGCAAGGCATCGGCGGGACGGCGCGCCATACGCACCTTTACCGACGGTACGCGCAATACGGGGTGATCGAGAAGCCTTCGCGCCGTTAGCACCAATGTACCGCCGCGCCGGTCTGGCGCGGCGGTTCACGTCTACTTGGTGGCCCCTGCCGTCAGACCCGAGACGAGCTTTTTCTGCAGAGGCAGGAACAGCAGAAGCGTCGGCACCGTGGCGACCACCGACCCGGCCATCACAGCGCCCCAGTCCACCTGGACATCGCCGAAGTACTGGTAGAGGCCCAGGGGAATGGTCTTCTTGGCGTCATCGGTGATCAGCGCCAATGCCAGCAGGTATTCGGACCAGCATTGCAGGAACCCGAAGGTCCCGGCTGCAACCATCCCCGGCCACATGATCGGCAGGATGATCCGAATGACCACGGTGAACCGCGAGGCGCCATCGACGATCGCGGCCTCGTCCAGGCTTTTGGGGATCGTCGTCAGGTACCCGACCAGAAGATAGATCGTGAAGGGCGTAATGAAGGCGGTGTAGCACAGGATCAGCCCGATATGGCTGTTGATCAGGCCGCCACGCGCGGACAGTATGAAGATCGGGTTGACCAGGATGATCCAGGGAAAGAACTGCCCGCCCATGATCGCCCCGAAGACGAAGCTGCGCCCGAAAAAGCGGAACCGCGACAGGCCGTAGGCGGCGAAAAGCGCGATCGTGCAGCCCAGGACGGTCGCCGTCACGCACACCAGCAAGCTGTTGGTCACGTAGACGAAATAGCCGCTG
>JBFHFG010000130.1:0-7242 GCA_041583815.1 Halovulum sp. | reverse complement strand
CTCGACGCCCGTGGGATTGCCGTTGCCTGTGGTGTGGAAGGCCCAGATATGCACCGCGACCAGGGCCGCGATGACGAAGGGCAGAAGGTAGTGCAGCGAGAAGAAGCGGGTCAGCGTGTAGTTGTCGACCGCCGGGCCGCCAAGCAGCCAGGTCTGCAGCGTCTCGCCGATGCCGGGGATCGCGCCGAACAGGCCGGTGATCACCGTGGCACCCCAGAAGGACATCTGGCCCCAGGGCAGAACGTAGCCCATGAACGCCGTCGCCATCATCAGCAGGTAGATCAGCATGCCGATGATCCACGTCACCTCGCGCGGGGTCTTGTAGGACCCGTAGTAGAGGCCGCGGAAGATGTGGAAGTAGACCGCCACGAAGAACAGCGAGGCGCCGTTCATGTGGACATAGCGCAGCGCCCAGCCGCCGTTCACGTCACGCATGATGTGCTCGATCGAGGCGAAGGCCAGGTCGGCGTCGGGCGTGTAGTGCATGACCAGCGTGATGCCGGTGACGATCTGCAGAACCAGGGTGAACGTCAGGACGATGCCCCAGATCCACATCCAGTTCAGGTTCTTGGGCGTCGGGATGAAAAGCGTCGAGTGCAGGACGCCGAGTACCGGCAGCCGCGACTCGAGCCATTTTTCGGGTGCCGACTTCGGCTCGTAGTGATCGTGGGGAATGCCACTCATGTCGAAGCTCCCTTAACCCAGCTTGATGACGCTGTCCGAGACGAACTCGGCGACCGGAACCGGCAGGTTCTCGGGGGCCGGGCCCTTCCGGATGCGGCCGGCGGTGTCGTAGTGCGATCCGTGGCACGGGCAGAACCAGCCGTCGAAATCACCAGCCTCGCCCAGCGGCACGCAGCCCAGGTGGGTGCAGACGCCGATCATGACCAGCCATTCGCCAGTTTCGTCCAGCGCGCGGTTCGCGTCGGTCGCGGGCTCTTCGCCGTTCAGGTTGTTGTTGCGGGCAACCGGATCCGGCAGATCGCCGATATCGACGGCGCGCGCTTCCTCGATCTCCGCCTCGGTGCGGCGGCGGATGAATACCGGCTTGCCCAGCCACAGCGCAGTCAGCAGCGACCCGGACTGCAGCGCGCTGACGTCGACCTGGATCGAGGCCAGCGCCTGCACGTCGGCGCTGGGGTTCATCTGATTGACGAGGGGCCACACGGCTGCGCCGGCGGTCACCGCCCCGGCTGCGCCGGTCGCGACGAACAGGAAGTCGCGGCGGGTCCCGGTTTCTTCTTCCACGTGGGCCACGGGTTCTTCTCCCTTAGAGCCTTGATTCGCATAGGATGCCAAGACGGGCCGCCCGGCGGAACCCCGCGCAGCCCGATCTCGGTACCCGGCCTTCCTAGAGGATGGGCGCAAAAGGGTCTAGCGGACTTTCAGCCGCAGGCCAAGATACAGGACAATACGTGACACGACTTGCCGTCTATCAGCCCGACATCGCCCAGAACCTGGGCAACATGATCCGAACCGGGGCCTGTCTTGGCGTTCCGGTCGACGTGATCGGCCCTTGCGGCTTTCCGTTCTCGGTAAAGGCATTGCGCCGGGCGGCGATGGATTACGCCGACATCGCGCAAGTCGTCCATCACGTGGACTGGGACACGTTCCGCGCCGACCGACCGGCGGGGCGGCTGGTGCTGCTGACAACCACCGGAGCCGCGCCGCTGTGGGACCACGCCTTCGCCCCGGACGACATCGTCATGGTTGGTCGCGAAAGCGCCGGCGTTCCGCCCGAGGTCCACGCCGCTGCCGATGTCCGGCTGTGCCTGCCGCAACCGGGCGGCGGCCGTAGCCTGAACGTGGCCGTCGCCGCCGGTATAGCCCTGGCCGAGGCACAGCGGCAGGCGCTGTTCCGCCGATCCGCCCACGACGCCTCACAACTGTGAGAGATCGCATTGGATGAAGGGCCGGCCGGGCGCATTGTCTTGTGTGACGCAAGCAGGAGCCCCCCGATGTCCCGCATGATGCCCCGCCCGATGCCGCAGCCGACGCGGCGACTGACCCGCCGTTCGGCGCTGACCACGGTCTTTGCCGGCATCCTGGCCAGCCCGGCGGTCGCCGCGCAGCAGGCCCGGCTTCTGGACGGACGCTGGGCGCGCTTCGGAACCGCAGGCGAGCCGGACCACGGTCCGTGGGACGCGATCCTCGGGCGGCACCTGCGGATGGGGCGCGACGGGATCGCCCGGCTGGACTATGCCTCGGTCGACCGCAATGCGCTGCGCGGCTATCTCGAACATCTGACGGCGATCGATCCGGCCACCCTGCCCCGCGACACAGCCTTCGCCTACTGGGTCAACCTGTACAACGCGCTGACCGTGCATGTCGTCACCGGGGCCTGGCCCGTGCGCTCGATTCGCGAGATCGGCGGCAGCCTTCTGGCCCCTGGCCCCTGGCGTGAGCCGCTGATCACCGTCGCGGGGCGCCGGTTGAGCCTGGACGAGATCGAACACGGCATCCTGCGCCCGGTCTGGCGCGACCCGCGCGTTCACTATGCCGTCAACTGCGCCTCGCTGGGTTGCCCGAACCTGGCGCCCCGCTCCTATGCCGCCGACCGGCTGGAGACGATGCTGAACGCCGCCGCGCGGGGCTATGTGAATCATCCCCGCGGCGCGCAGATCAAAGGCGGCCGTTTGGAGGTGTCGTCCATATACCGTTGGTTCCGCGAGGATTTCGGCGGCACCGACGCAGCGGTCATCGCGCATCTGAAAAGCCATGCCGACCCGCCGCTGGCCGCGCGGCTGGAGGGGGTCACGCGCATCGCCTCGGACACCTACGACTGGCGGATCAACGGCTGACTGCCGCAACACTGTCACAACTTGACCCTCGCCACGTCACGAGCCCGATATTACATTGTCGTTAACCGACCCGCTGCTAGAACCGAGCCCGAGACGCTGGCGATTCTACCGGCGGCACGGCAGTGAAAGGGGGCTTCCCCCGATCGGGAAGGAGCGGGTGCGCTGATCCGAACGACCGCGATACTTGTTGCCCTGGCGGCTGGCATCTCGATGTCCGCCCCCGCCGCGCATGCGGAAGAGGGGTGGGACGTGTATGTCTACACCGGCATCCAGACGGCAGCGCAATCGGAGGTTTCGGGCCGGACGGAGACCGGCGCGCCCTTCGACTTCACCGCAGGCTGGGAAGGCAACTCGCTAGAATTGCCGCCGTACTGGGGTGCGCGCGTCATGCGCAACACCGGCAGCGACTGGAGCTTCGGGCTCGAGTTCACCCATGCCAAGGTCTATGCCGACGACGAAACGTTGGGCGATACGGGGTTCGGGCGTCTGGAATTCACCGACGGGCTGAACATCCTGACCGCGAACGCCGAACGCCGACTGTTCGAATCCGGTCGATGGACGGCGCGCGGCGGCCTGGGCCTGGGCGTTGCCGTGCCCCATGTCGAGGTGACGACGCCGATGGGCGGCGAAACATCAGGCTACCAGCTGACCGGTCCGGCCGCGCGCTGGTACCTGGGCGCGGACTATGCGCTGACCGACCGTTGGTCGGCATTCGCAGAGTACAACGGCACCTACTCGATCAACTCTGCGGACCTGGGTGGCGGCGGCACGCTCGAGACGGATATCCTGACCAACGCGCTGAACGTCGGCATCGGCTTCTCGTTCTGACGGACCCTTTTGGGGCCCGACAGTCCGGGTCACGCAAGTTTCGCAGCGGCTAAACCCTTTCGTCATACTCGGCTGACAAACGGAAGCCCGAGCGGATCGTTCTCGGGGACCGGCAGGCCGATGACCACCCTTCGCATGCGCGTACTGGCGCGGGCCTTGCCCGTTATCATAGCGTTGCTGCTGTGCCTGGCGCCCCCGGTGCGGGCGAACCAGACCGAACGGATGGGCGACACGCTGCAGATCCTGCTGCCTGTCGCGGGCGCTGTCTGCTCGTTCGGGCGCAGCGGCCTGCGCGACTACGCGCTGCGCTTCGTGGCGCTGGAAACGATGATCCACCTGCCAAAGAACGCGCTGGGCACAGCGCAGATCAACCTGCGGCCCGATGGCGGCACGCGCGGCTTTCCCTCGGGGCACACGGCGGCGGCCTTTTTCGGCGCGTCGGCGGTCGCCCGCACCTGCCTGCGCGAAAGCCCGCCCGGACAGATGGCGATCTGGGGCGCGGCGATGTTCACCGGCGGCTCGCGGATCGAGGCGGGCGCGCATTTCCTGTTCCAGGTGGTGTTCGGCGCGCTGGTCGGGCTGGTCGCCGACCTTGGACTGCGGCGCGGCAGGCGCACGAACCGGTTGGTCCGTTACCTGCCGTGGGCGTCGCTGCTGCGCCTGCGCACGCTTACGATCGGTTCAGGCCCGGCGTGAGCCGACGCTGGCAACGCCCAGGGCCTCCAGCACCTTCGCCTCTATCTGCGACGCGTTCATCGCCGCCGCCTCGTACATCGCGGCGGGGCTGTCCTGGTCGATGAACGTGTCCGGGAACACCATCGAGCGGAACTTCAGCCCGTGGTCAAACACGCCCTCGTCCGCCAGAAGCTGCGCAACATGGCTGCCGAAGCCGCCGACCGCGCCTTCCTCGATGGTGATCAGCGCCTCGTGTTCGGCGGCAAGCTTCAGGATCAGATCGCGGTCCAGCGGCTTGGCGAAGCGCGCGTCGGCGATGGTGGGCGTGATGCCCCGTGCGGCCAGCGCCTCGGCGGCCTTGCGGCATTCCTCCAGCCGCGCGCCGAAAGACAGGATCGCGACGCCCTTCCCTTCCTGGACGATGCGGCCCTTGCCGATCTCCAGCGGTTCGGCGCGTTCCGGCATCTCGACACCCACGCCCTCGCCCCGCGGAAAGCGGAAGGCCGAGGGGCGGTCGTCTAGGGCGGCGGCGGTGGCGACCATGCGCACCAGTTCCGCCTCGTCTGCGGCGGCCATCACCACGAAATCCGGCAAATTGGCAAGATAGGCGATATCGAACGAGCCGGCGTGCGTCGGCCCATCGGCCCCGACCAGCCCGGCGCGGTCGATGGCGAACCGCACTGGCAGGCGCTGGATCGCGACGTCATGCACCACCTGGTCATAGCCGCGCTGCAGGAAGGTCGAGTACATCGCGCAGAACGGTTTCATGCCTGCGGCGGCCATCCCGGCGCAGAAGGTCACGCCGTGCTGCTCGGCGATGCCGACATCGAAACAGCGCTCGGGGAAGCGTTCGGCGAACAGGTTCAGCCCGGTGCCGTCCGGCATCGCGGCGGTGACGGCGGTGATCAGCGGGTCGCGCTCGGCCAGCTCGATCAGCGTGTTCGCGAAGACCTTGGTATAGCTTGGCGCGTTCGACGGCGCCTTCTTCTGCTTGCCGGTCACCACGTCGAACTTGGCCGTGGCGTGGCCCTTGTCCGAGGCTTCCTCGGCTGGCCGATAGCCCTTGCCCTTGCGGGTGATGGCGTGGATCAGCACCGGCCCGTGCGCGCGCGCCTTGACCGTGCGCAGAACGGCCAGGACCTGCTCCATGTCGTGCCCATCAATGGGGCCGACATAGGAAAAGCCCAGTTCCTCGAACAGGGTACCGCCCACGGTCATGTGCTTGAAGATGTCCTTGGCCCGGCGCGCGCCTTCCTGGAACGGCGGCGGCAGCAGGCTCACGGCGCCCTTGGCAGCGGCCTTCAGTTCCTGGAACGGCGCACCGGCATACAGCCGTGAGAGGTAGCTGGACATCGCCCCGGTGGGCGGTGCGATCGACATCTCGTTGTCGTTCAGGATCACGATCAGCCGCTTGCCCATATGACCGGCGTTGTTCATCGCCTCGTAGGCCATGCCGGCCGACATCGCGCCATCGCCGATCACGCAGATCACGTCGCCCAGCCCGTGCGCGGGCGTGCCGCCCAGGTCGCGCGCCACGGCAAAGCCCAGCCCCGCCGAGATCGAGGTTGACGAAT
Organism: Halovulum sp.; assembly: GCA_041583815.1. Taxonomy (GTDB): domain Bacteria; phylum Pseudomonadota; class Alphaproteobacteria; order Rhodobacterales; family Rhodobacteraceae; genus Halovulum. Next base: position 1,364 of record JBFHFG010000130.1, on the reverse strand, counting down.
GCGCCGCACCGAACGGGTCATAGGGGCTTTCCGTGCGCTTGGTGAAGCCGGACAGCCCACCGCCCTTGCGCAGGGTGCGAATCCGCTCGCGCCGACCGGTCAGCACCTTGTGCGGATAGCACTGGTGGCTGACATCCCAGATCAGCTTGTCGCGCGGCGTGTTGAAGACGGCATGGATGCCCACGGTAAGTTCGACCACGCCAAGCCCCGCGCCCAGGTGGCCGCCGGTTTCCGACACCGCCGAGATCACCTCGGTCCGCAGTTCGTGCGCGAGGGTTTCAAGCTGCGCATCGGTCATCGAGCGCATGTCCTCGGGCGTGCGGACGCGGTCCAGAAGCGGCGTCTGCGGCCGGGTCGGGGTCTGGCTGTCGGTCATGCGTGCCTCCGGCAAATCCTCGTGCGGCGTGCGCCGCCGTCGCGTTGGTCGCGGCTCAGTTCGAACGGCTGATCGCGAATTCCGCGGCCAGGCGCAGGTTTTCCGCCGACGAGCCGTAGGGGTCAAGGTGGTCGCAGGCGGATTTGACCAGTTCCTTCGCCTTGCGGCGTGCGCCCGACAGACCCAGCAGCGAAACGAAGGTCGCCTTGCCCGCCGCCGCGTCCTTCTGCGTGGCCTTGCCGGTTTCCTCGGCGGATCCCGTGACATCAAGGATGTCGTCCTGGATCTGAAAGGCAAGCCCCAGGTCGCGGGCATAGGCGGTCAGGTTCGACACGTCGGACTTACCCATGACGGCCCCGGCCTCGGCCGCCCACTGGATCAGCGCGCCGGTCTTCAGCGACTGAAGCTGCGTGATCTGGTCGAGGTTCAGCGGCGTCGCGGACTTGCCGGCCGCAAGATCCAGCGCCTGCCCCCCGACCATGCCGCGCGCGCCCGAAGCGCGTGCCAGCCCCTCGATCAGCCGGGCGCGGATCGACGGGTCGAGCGCGGTGCGCGGCGCGGCCAGGATCTCGAACGCCTGCGCTTGCAGCGCGTCGCCTGCCAGGATCGCGGTCGCCTCGTCCCATTTGCGGTGCACGGTCGGCTTGCCCCGGCGCAGGTCGTCGTCGTCCATCGCTGGCAGATCGTCGTGGATCAGGGAATAGGCGTGCAGGCATTCCACCGCCGCCGCCGCGCGGATCGACTGGACCGACGGCACGCGGAACAGGTTCGACGATTCGATCACCAGGAAGGCGCGCAGCCGCTTGCCGCCCGACAGCGTGGCATAGCGCATCGCTTCAGTCACGGGACTGTCGGCGGCAGGCAGCAACGTTTCGAGTGCATCCTCGACCGCAGTGGCGGCCTGGCTCAGCGCGGCCTGGAAGATGAGGTCTCGGGCGGTGGCCATGTCAGGCTCAGTCCGGGTCGAACGGGGCCAGCCCCTGGGCCG